>CAYTDR010000149.1:0-11833 GCA_964436185.1 uncultured Candidatus Obscuribacterales bacterium
AGCTTCTCTCATCTTCTGGTCTTCCGAGGCGTGCTGCGTCGCTTCTTTGACCAGCCGATCGACATCTTCCTTGGACAAGTTGGTCGATGCAGTAATCGTAATTTTCTGTTCCTTACTGGTGTTCTGATCTTTTGCCGAAACAGAAAGAATTCCGTTGGCATCAATGTCGAACGAGACTTCTACCCGCGGCATTCCTCTAGGAGCGGCGCCGATTCCGTCCAATCTGAAGTTGCCGAGCAACTTGTTGTCGCGTGCCATCGGACGCTCCCCCTGGAAAACGTAGACGTCTACGCCAGGCTGATTATCTTCGGCTGTCGAGAAGATTTCGGATTTATGGCATGGGATTGTAGTGTTGCGTTCGACCAGTTTGGTGAACACACCGCCCATTGTTTCAATACCGAGCGAAAGCGGAGTGACGTCGAGAAGAACGACTTCTTTGACATCCCCTGCCAGCACACCGGCTTGAATTGCTGCTCCAACCGCTACCACTTCGTCAGGATTGACGCCCTGGTTGGGTTCTTTTCCGCCGGTCAAGCCTTTTACCAGCTCCTTGACCGCAGGAATTCGTGTAGAGCCGCCGACGAGTACGACTTCGTCGATCTCTGCGTAGGTGAGCTCCGCATCTTTCAATGCCTGCTCTACAGGGAGCCGGCAACGTTCTACAAGATGTCTGGTCAGCTCATCGAACTGCGCACGACTGAGGCGCATGTCCAAATGCTTAGGACCTGTCTCGTTGGCTGTGACGAACGGTAGGGAGATGGAGGTCTCCGCTACTGAGGAGAGTTCGATTTTAGCCTTCTCAGCGGCTTCAGTGAGTCTCTGGAGCGCCTGAGGATCTTTGGTCAGGTCAATTCCTTCTTGCTTCTTGAACTCTGAGGCAATCCACTCTACAAGGCAATGGTCGAAGTCGTCGCCGCCCAGGTGGGTGTCGCCAGATGTGGATTTTACTTCGAATACGCCATCGCCCACTTCCAGAATGGAAACGTCGAATGTACCGCCGCCCAAGTCGAAGACCAGGATGGTTTCGTCGCTTTTCTTGTCCAATCCATAAGCCAGTGCGGCAGCCGTCGGCTCGTTGATGATACGTGGTACTTCCAGACCAGCGATCGTTCCGGCATTCTTCGTCGCCTGGCGCTGAGAGTCGTTGAAATATGCCGGGACCGTGATGACGGCCGCGGTTACCTTCTCGCCAAGATACTTCTCAGCATCCTCTTTCAACTTTCTCAAAACCATCGCCGAAATCTCTTCCGGTACGTACTCTTTGCCGCCGACGTTAACAAGGCAGCCACCGTCAAGACCTTTGGTGACCTTGTATGAGACTTTGCCCTTTTCGGCTTCAACTTCTTCAAAACGGCGACCGACAAATCTCTTAATCGAGTAAACAGTATTTTGTGGGTTGACAACGGCTTGCCTGCGTGCAAGCTGACCCACAAGACGCTCACCAGTTTTGGAAATTGCCACAACAGAAGGAGTGGTTCTCGCTCCCTCTGCGTTTGCGATGACGGTTGGCTGACCACCCTCCATAACAGCTACTACGGAGTTGGTAGTGCCTAAGTCTATTCCTACAGATTTTCCCATGTCTTCTCCCTTTGAAAAGTGGTAGTCACTCAGGAGCGCTATGAAAGCCCAAGCCCACTACATCATAAACGTGAAATCAAACGCCTGCTTACATTTGAACCCAAGGCAGCACTGACAACAGCAGTCGACTGCGTTCCTACGATTTCAATGTATTCAAGTCGCGTGCGTTTAAGCCAAAACGATATCTTTCCTTAATCATCTAATTTAAATTGTTAACGAATATCTACTCTAGGTTAGTTGCAGCGCAAAAACAGGTTAAACGCATACCTGACCACGCTTTTCAGGAATCTAGCCCCGGACGGCATCGATTACCCTCAAAAGATGGCTCAGCGAGAAAAGGCTAAGCTTCAGTAACGGCTTCCCTCTGCTCCCACCCGGAGACGACTGGCATTGACCGAGAAAAAACAGGCGACTAGAACAATCTCCCATCAATGGCTTGTCACCTTGACTAGCCTGGCGCTCTTGAGCTGCTCGGGCATCTTTCCAGCCCAGGACGTATACGCCCAGGGACTTCCCGGACCTCCTCCCTCAAGTCAAGCGCCAGAACAGCCTCTGGCACCTACGTTTAACGAAGTATTCCCGGCTCCGCCCCACCTCGCACCCCAGTCGACCCAACAGCCCTCACTAGGAGCGCAAGCGATTACTGGCAACTTGGTCTTACGCAAGGGGTTGAGGCTGATTTTTCCCATCAGGGGTGGCGTCGATACCCGATGGAAGCGTGTCGGCGACTACGATTTCATCGCAGACGTCGAATATAATGACGAACGTGGTTATAGATTCCGCTGGCATATGACTCCGCCAGCCAACGCTGCGGGGCTGCGTTCGGTTGATCTCGAGGATATGAGAGAGGCGCACAAAGTAAGCCTCTTTTATCCGGATAACGAACAGAACACGCTAGTCGGCTACACAAGCATCGTGAGAGTCTCCGATCTGCTTTTTGCAAAACTGCGACAGGGTGAGCACATAAGGTTCTCGCTCGATGGGCCGGAAAGTCCACAGGTTTTGCACAAAAACACGATGCCGATAGCACACGAGCTCTATCCTGTCGGCGTAGAGACGATGCCCGTCCTGGTAGATAACAAAACATATCTGGTTAGCTGCATCCACGCACAGGCCGACACAGGCTGGTCGTACTGGATTCTGGACAACCCCCAATTTCCCATCATTCTCAAGGGTGATGGACCCTTTCATTGGGATACCGTCGCCTTTACTTACGAGGGCGGTCTCTTTCCTTCCAGCACCGGCAGCGGTGCCCCATCTTCCAGTAAACGAGCAAAAGATGAGGCAAGACGGGTAGTCAACGAGCTGGAAAAGAGCGGCAAGGCGACGAGCTATTTAATCCTTTTCGACTTCGACTCGGACAGACTGCGTCCACTTTCCAAAGAGATCCTCACCGAACTTTCCGCATACTTGCGAGAAAAACCGAACCTGAAGCTGCGTGTGGAAGGTCACACTTGCACGATTGGTGGCAGGGACTACAACTTGAACCTGTCGGACCGTCGTGCCAGAAGCGTAAAACGATTTCTCGTGTCCGATTGCGGACTTCCGACTGAAAATTTTGTCTCCGTGGGCTACGGTTTCAGCCGCCCTGCCGCCTCCAATAAGACTGATACAGGTCGCCGCCGCAACCGGAGAGTCATTTTTCAGGAACTCTGACAAAGTTCGTTAGCAGTGAACCGTAAAGACGGTTCAGCCTAACCGTCTGACGGTGGTGGGCAGCCTTCTGACAGCGGAGGCGGACCGACGTCCTCTGCCGCACCGGATGTCCTCGTGCACCACTCATGCAGATCTTTAAGTGTTATCTGGCTATGAACAAGAAACTGCTCGAGCACCATCATGTCGTTGCGGGTGATCTTCGTTTCTTCGCCATCCTCGTCATCTACTAGATTAATTATGGTCTCGAAGTATTTGACGAGAAGCCTCAACATTTCATATTCATCCGGGGTGAATGCCTGCGGATTCATCAATCCCAGCAACAGCTCTTCACGCGTAATTCCGTCGCCATCTCGATCGAGACGCTCAAAATTTCGGTCCAGCAAGTGACAGATAGTAGGACCATCAAGGTACGTTTCTGAATCGTCATCACCGTCCAACGGTCCATCGCCGTGGATCAACCAGCGAATGTCGTTTAGGGCTCGTTGTGCAGCTGCTTCTCTTCTTGTGTTTTGCATTCTGTCAAACCGATTCCGTTACGTACTCACATTATTACCGGAAGGCACTTTTCAAGCAATGCCGCAGTCAAATCTTCTTGCCTCACACAGATATATATTTCCCCTTTTACCCCGGTTTTCATCAATGCCAGCCCACTGGACGTCCACAAATTGACATAAGTGTCGCCTGTCTCAACCAGGTGCTGGTAGTGAGGATCGAGCATTCTCGACTGATGGAAGGAAACACCGTTGGCATGGAATGCCGCTTGCACCCTGGCAATCGTCGCCTTTTTAGACCCGCCGAATAGTAAGGAACAAGCACTGTGAGACAGTTGATTGAAACGTTCCGCCACTGCTGCCATACCATTCTGCAATGTTTGTTCTATAGCTTGTTCTGGCAGAAATAAGCGGTTCCATACAATGAGCCGCTTCTCAGGGTATGTGGAAGACTCGAGCCGCAGTTTGGTGGTCGGATCTTTCAACACTTCATCGGTTAGCCAAAAGAACTTGTACCAATGCCGTTCCTTCGGCTTATAACTCACGAAGCTCTTACTGAGAAAGAGCATTAGTAAGCCGGAGGAAGGAAGGAGGGTGTTCAACATTTCCACCTGAGAGAAATTAATCTGTCCGAGAAATTCCATGGGCTCACCCTCTCTGTCTATCGGAGCGACAAAAGTTGGAGGGACAGCGTACGAGCCTCCGTACTTGCTGGCTGTTGCAGAGGAAAGCTGGGCAGAAGTTTCATTCAATAATTCCTCGCTAATTTGGTCAACTGCGTCAAGGGCGGCGAACTGCTGCCCGCAGCCGTCGATCAACTCGCTCAGGCACGATTGTTCAGCAGGATTCAGACCAAGAAGTAGGTCTTTCTGCTCTTCAGAAAGTAACGCTTGTCCACTCGATTGCAAGGCATCCTCCCTTTTTTGATAATCGCACGCACTTATGATCATCCCATGATCGCAGAGTGCGTCGGCAAAAATCGTTTGAACTGCCAAGAGCTTCGCGGTACAAGACGATCGAACATGAGGTCGCCTCACGAGTACACAGCGCGATGATGGCACCACGGGCGGAGCCGGATTTACTTCGCGCATGCAAAACTGATGCGAAAAAAATGTGTTGTGTTTCTGATTTGTTCATGCTATACATACGTATGGCTCTGGCAAATGCCGAGCTTGCGGCTCCCGACACATGCGATTTAGGCGATGGTGGCGAAATTTTCCTAACTCAATAACTCTTGCAACCAGCGAATAACGATTTCTGCCACAGCTAGAAACAATCGAAAGTGATCGACGGCTCTCAATTTGATCAGGTCTATTGGCGCCCCTCCTTCGCAGCCTGATAAACTATCACGACTAAGTGATGTTGGTGGAGGAGAGATATGAGACGGACCTTTCTAATGGGACTTGTGCTTTGCCTTGCGCTCGCCGCAGCGCCGGCAAACGCTGCCAAGAAAGAAGCTCAAATATCCGTTAAGAGCAGTTCCTTCACCGAGGGTGGTGTCATTCCGAAACAGTACACCGGAGATGGACAAGATATTTCACCACCGCTGACTTGGGGCATTCCTCCTGCGGATGCAAAGTCGTTTGCCTTGACCGTGGAAGATCCCGATGCACCGGCAGGAACATGGTTTCACTGGATCATCTTCAACATTCCGTCCTCAGAAAGACAATTGGGTCAAGCAATCGATAAGTCAGGGAAAGTGAAGGGCGGGATTTGCCAGGGCACGAACGATTTCAAAAAAATCGGCTACAACGGTCCAGCCCCACCTAAAGGTCCTGCGCACCGTTACCAGTTCAAACTGGTGGCACTTGATTCCACACTGAGCCTACAACCAGGCTGCACCAAAACCGACTACTACAACGCCATCAAAGGCCACGTCCTGGGGCGTGGCGTATTGACCGGTCTGTATTCCAGAAAATAGTGCCAGACAGCGCATCAAGACATAATTTTTGGTGGTAGATCTAAGTCTGCATTTGAGGACCGGATAAAGTCACCTCTGAAGTGCCCTTCTCCTTGAATCGAGGCGGCTGATCCCAGGCGGCTTTTCCAAATGCGGAGAGGACGGACTCGAGCACTGGAAGTGCATGGACTGTATGTTTCGTTCTGATAACCCAGTCCCATAGCGGTTCGAACTTTTTCCAGGAACCTGCGTATGCGAGATGACGCAACCTCATGGTCAGGTCGTCTTTCGTGAATGCACCAGCCATGATGTTAGTCCAACTGTAGAAGTTTCGATACGCCCGCCAATAGCCCTTTTCCAGAGTCGCTGGGTCCATCTTGCTGGGAGAGTAAACAACGTGCCTTGTATCATATAGATCCCAGTTGTCAGTCGTCATACGCCCGTCTTCTTTCATCCGATCGTAGAGAGCGGTGCCGGGATAGGGAGTGAGGATATGGAACGTCGCCGTCTCAATGCCCTGTGATACCGCCCACTCTACTGTAGTATCGAATACAGTGCTATCATCCTGGTCCATTCCGAACACGAAACTGCCATTGACCATCACACCCAGATCGTGCAGGCGCCTGATAGCTTTTCCGTAATCCCTGTTGAGATTCTGATACTTATCGTGCTCGACGAGATTGGAGGAATTAAGGGTCTCAAACCCAACAAAGATGCTTCTCAAACCAGCGTCTACGGCCTTTTCGAGCAAATCCGGACGAAGGATGCCTTGAACCGTCGAAGCTCCCTGAAACACCCGTCCCATCCCCTTCATACCGTCAAACAGGGCATTGGCAAACCGTTGATTTCCTAACAGGTGATCGTCCAAGAAGTATAGATGTTTACCCGGCAGGCGATCGATCTCGGCCAGCGCATCATCCACCGTCTGTGTATAGAAAGACTTGCCACCTTTGAAAAACGCCTCTTTGTAGCAAAAATCGCACGTGTGCGGACAGCCTCTAGAGACGACAATAGAGTTAGGCACCAGATAATTTCGACGTTTGATCAGATCTCGCCTGATCGGCGGCGTGCCCACGAGTGTTCTAATGGATGACTCATAGCGCTTTTGCGGCGCGCCACTCCTGAAGTCTTGCAAGAACTTGGGCCACGTGTCCTCACCTGGTCCGAGAAAAATAGTATCAGCATGCGCCTCGGCTTCTTCCGGCAATGATGTCACATGCAAACCACCAAGCGTTACGTAGGCGCCCTTTTTCTTGTAGTGATCTGCCAGCTCATAGGCTCGATAGGCGGATGTTATATAGACCTGGATTACGACTAGATCAGGCTCATCCTCGAGGTCAAGCGTTTCGACATGTTCATCCTGAAGCACTATCTCGTCGTCCGGATCGAAAAAAGATGCAATTGTTGCAAGCCCTAATGGTGGAAAGAGCGAGTATTTGATCGGTCGAAAGAACGGACTCTTTGCCTCAGTAAGCGCGGGTAGAATCATCTTTACTTTCATGGTTCGATCCTTGTGCAATTCGCCAATCGTCGTTAAGACCTATAGGTCCAGAGCTAAGGTTCAGTGGCGAATTTGAGGGCAGCTATACTCTCATACCCAGGGGAGAGCCACTCCACCTACCCCGGACGAATGAACGAGTTTCGCATCGTTCGGTCCATATTTTGCCGTTTTGGCAAGCCGGATGGTGGGTGTGAATCCGCAGCGCCGGCTATGAGTCAGCCAGATTCCGGGGTAGCTTGCTCAACGGCCCAACCGCCGCAACCGCGTCTCCGTAAAACAGAGGCAAACGACCAGGCTCGAAATTTGAAAGTGATACCATATGATTTCGGCAATCTCATGACTGCGATCAACTGGGGCGGTCTGACAACAGCACAGTGATATGCGTTCAATCCTGCCGTTCAAGTGGGAGTAAGGGCTCGAGCCCGTCTAATAGATGACAATGCAAAGACGAATGCAACTTGTTCTACCAACATTGGCTATCGCAGCCGTTCTTCTCCTGGCACCTGCCGTTCTTAACTTGTTTTCGAAACGAACACTGGTGCCCGTCGCTCAAGGAGTTGAGGAGTTGGAGAAGGCAAGTCCGATTCTGCAAAACAAATGCGCCGACTGTCACACCCCCGGTTTATCGAGCTCCCCTCTCTACGCGAGTCTACCGGGCGTCCATGAATATCTCGATACCGACATCAGGGAAGCCCAAAAGAGCTTTCTTCTCACTCAGGATCAGCTTACTGGACGAGACAGCATCGCCAGAAAGGACCTTGCTTCGATCCAGACGGTGATCGAGACGGGAGATATGCCGCCATTGAGGTACAAACTCCTCCATTGGAACTCGTCGCTATCAGACGAAGAAAAAGAATCGATCAGCTCCTGGATCCGGGCGGCCGCGAACAACAAGGAAAAACCGGAATAATTCCCTTTCGCTTGGGTCTTCAGTACATGAGTGTTGGCAAAGCTAACGCCTGTTGGTATAAACTCGTTAATATGACAAAACGAGTATCTGGCCAAACCTTGAAAGTTAATAGGAAAATGGCATCGCCGGGTCGTTCCGGCAGAATTCTTTTATCAGAAATGACCACAGTCAAACAAGAGATTGTCTCCATGCACAACCTGAGCAATCGAGCCTATTCAGCGGGATTCATTTTGGTTTGCCTTCTGCTGTCCTCTCAACCAACGGCACTGTCTCATAACATTCGCGATAAACAAAAGGCAGGGATTCCCACAACGATTCTCGAGGCCACCGGCACGAAGCGCGAACAGCTTCTGCTGGCGCAGTTTCCGTCTGAACCGTCGAGACGAATTCTACCGCAGGACAGCACTCAATCCTCCGGGGGAAGCGTGAGTGCAGAGAAAATCAAGGCGGTTGTAGAAATCATGCTCCGTCGCAACTGGAAAACGATCCCCGGGCCAGATGGACCAGAAACGGTGGTCCACTTTAAGATTATGGGAAATGGTCAGGTCGGTGAAATATCGATCAACAGGTCGGCGGGAAATGCGACATTCGATCAGGCTAGTGTGAGCGCAGTTAAGAGTGTGGGTCCTTTTCCGCCCCTGCCGCCTTACCTGGGAATGGAAAACATTCCGATGGTTGCATCGTTCCACTCTGGCAAGCAGCCTTTCATGGAGGTGTCATTATCCGGAGGCGCGCCTACCGGTCTCGCCAACCCTCCGGTAACTCCCCAACAAACAGCGTCAGCGGGTTCGTTGCCCACCAGCCAACCGACCCCAACCAAGAATCATCCACCTGCGCATCAAGGTTCGAGTCCGGCGGCGCACCAGGCCACTCCTTCTCATCAGACCTCATCAGAGCCACCGCGCAGTAGCGGGCAGACGCCGTCGGGCCCCGCTGGTGCGAATCTCAACGATCGACTGCTTTCATTGAACAATCAGGCCGTGATCGCCATCAACGACAGCAATTACGAGGTCGCCATTCAAAAGCTTGAAGAAGCACTCAAGATCGATCCATCTTATCGGACGGCGCAGAGCAACCTGGCGATTGCCTATAACAATTACGGTCTACAACTGAGAGAACGTCCCAAGGACGCGATCAAGATCTTTCACAAAGCTCTCGCACTCGATCCTACCAACGATAAAACGAAGACGAATCTGGAAACAGTGATTGCCTATCTCGGCAAAGACGCAAAGTCGTTCAACGATCGAGTTGCTCTTGCCGAATTGGCAATGTCCGAGGGCGACCGTGTGGGCGCCAAACTGGAATATGAAGCAGCACTTGCCTTGAAGCCGGATCCGGAGACTCAACAAAAACTTCAAATTTTGCTCAGTGGGGCGCCACCAAGTGTACCAGCGGCTGCGCAAACAGATGGACCACCCCCAGCCGGCGATCCAAAAGCACATTCACCAGCCAAAACAAAAGGTCCGGCGGTTTCAGCGAACAAACCACCAAAATCGACTCCCAAAGTAGCAAAGTCGCCACAATCCGATACGGAACCTGACACTGAATCCGGTGCCAATACCAAAGGCGGTGGCGGCGTAGGGCCGGGTGGAGAGAAGCTCGACACTATTTATAGAAATCTCAATTCCCTTGAGCAACGCGCATTCTCAAAAACATTCGAGAGTGATGACATTCTTTCTCGAATAGCGCGCCTGGAGAAAAAGATGCTTGGGAAAGTTCAGAGTGGAAAACCTCTACGTCGAGTAGACACGCTCTTGATGGCTCAGTAAATCGGCAGTCATTGGCGTACTTCGCCGATGCGCAAATACGAAGCTAATGCGAACTATTAGAATGGAGCTCTTCGCTGATAATGGGCGAGGACAAGCCACTCAAATCAGAATTCGAGTTCTCCGCCGATACTGCGCAAATGCAAATCGTTCAAATCAGAATTGCATTTCCTCGCCGACCTCGAGGATCCGTTCCCTCGTCGCCTCATCAATTTCATCCTTGCTTTTTGCACGGAGCGTCTCGTGATGGAGGTATTGGTCTGACTCGTAGTAGTACCACTCGTAACTCTTTCCATCGCTTCGGTCCCCATTGGATATAACGTCCAAGTCCGCAATGGACCTCTTGATATACCGTCTTGCCGAAGCAGTGACTCTGTAACACCCCCTTATCGTCAAGTTTTGCAAGCTCGACATGGTAGCTAGAGATTTGAGCCCGACATCAGATATTGGATTGTCGTCCATGTCCAGATAATTCAGGTTCAGTTTGGAAATTGCTACAACGTCACCATCGGTGACACCAAGATTTGAGATGTTCAAATAGGCTAGATTTCTGAGCTTTGCCAGCTTCGCTAGTTGGTCGTGATCTATATTGCTACCATTGATGTAGAGAGACAAAAGCTGTGCCATTCTCCCAAGGTACTCGGCAGATTTACCCGTGACGTTTTTGCATTCGGCCAGGCTGAGACCGAGGAGAATCTCAGAGTCAGATAGCTTCTCAACACCTGCGTCAGTAACCTGAGTTCCTTTCAAGAAGAGAATCCTCAAATTCGGCAGGCAGGCAAGATAACCAATACCAGTATCTGTCACTCTCGTACCGTCGAGAACTAGTGTCTTCAGGCTGGGAATCTCAGCCAAGACGCGTAGTCCCTCGTCACCGATGCCAGTACGACTGAGATCCAGAACCTCGATCTGAAATCCCTTGAGCGATGCCAAATCTTCGTTTTTCACATCGGTATCGCAGAGCATCAATCGTTCGACGTCATCTTTGTTCTTCAGACTCTCCAGTTGCTGTTTACCGACATGCTTGCCGAGATAGTACCACGGTATTCGGTCCTTCTCGACAACCATGGGTTCGACCAATGTGGTATCAGATGGAATGGCACTGTCCTTCTTGGCCAGATCAAATCTGAAGAGTGCATAGTTCGTGATTGACGGCAACTTGGAGCTGTCCGAGACTATAAATCTTCCGATGAAAATTAAACATGCAAACCACGCGATGCAAAATCCCAGAACCAACACCCTCATAAGAAGCGCGACATTTATGTGTGGGTGATGGGAGGTGTGAGCAGCGGGCTTGTCCGAATCTGCCCACGGAGCAGGCTCGTTTTCATCCAACGCCTTATAGATTATGTTGCTCAGATCCCTTCGCAAATGTTCCATGCTCTCGTATCGATCCGCTGGATTCTTTGCCAATGCCTTTGCGACAAGGGACTCGATTTGCTGACCAAATTCACGCGTAGGATCAGTCTCATGGAGCGACGGCGGAGGTTCATTAATCTGCTTTTGAACAGTCTCTAACAAGTTGCTTCCTTTGAAGGGAGGTCTGCCCGTGAGGACAAAGAACATAAAGCAACCGAGCGAGTAAATGTCACTGCGTTCATCGACTGACTGTCCTCTGGCTTGCTCCGGACTGACGTATCCAGGACTGCCTACCAGGAATCCCGGCTGGGTCAAGGTTTGGTCCTGCATATTCGAGACCTGGGCTACACCAAAGTCCACGACTTTGACGATTGGAATCGAGCCCCTCGCTTCAGTCAGTAGGACATTGCTTGGCTTCAAATCGCGGTGCAGAACACCTTGTTTATGGGCATAACTCATGGCTTCGCAGAGTTGCCGGAAAATATCGAGCGCCGGCAGAAGCGGGTAGGGTCCGTCGCGCTTTATTATCTGTTCGAGAGAACGCCCACTTACCAGCTCCATTATCATGACCGCCTCATTCTCCTGAGACAGCAAGAAGTCGAAAACCTTGACTATATTGTCATGCTCGATTCGACATATGGCTTTTGCTTCTCTGTGCAGTCGAGTACTCAA
>CAYTDR010000150.1:0-11818 GCA_964436185.1 uncultured Candidatus Obscuribacterales bacterium
CCTGTGGAAGACCCGAACTCCCCCGCTGGAAAATCTGAATTTGTGTATTAAGTAAGGAAGAAGAAGAGGAAACGTGGCGGAAATTTTGAAGAGGAAGAATTCGAAGAATTGTTTTGAAGAGAACCACCGAGGACTGAGTCGTTATCAGTGGTTCGATGACAATCAGAGTACGCAAAGAAAATGAGAAAGTCATGAGACAATCGAGAAGCGCATGCAGTCCACATTTGCGAGGAAGGGGCTGACGAATACTTTCCATATTGGAAATACGAGTCACCTTTGCTTGAATTCAAAATTAGAGCGACTCCCAGAGCCTGGAGTGGTATCATTCTGTTCGTAAAACCTCAGTTGAACTCAAAATGCTCAGACGGTTCTTTGCCCTCACGCTTACCACGCTTTTCCTCGCTTCCTGCGGGAAACCGGAATCCACGGCGAGCACGAATGCGCAACCGCAGGCAACAACAAATCGTCCGATTACGATTGCCCAGTTCGGGCATGTCTTTCTCTATCTTCCAATATATGTCGCTGTCAATAAGGGTTTTTTCAAGGACGAGGGATTGGATGTCACTCTGGTTAGCACAGGTGGCGACGAGAAAACCTTCGCAGCAGTTTCTTCCGGTAACGCCCAGTTCGGTGTGGCTGACCCCGTTTTCACGGCTGTGGCGCGCGAGAAGGGAAAAGGCGGAAAGGTTGTCGCATCGGTAGTCAAAGGAGTTCCTTTCTGGGTGGTTACCCTGAAGGACGAGATAAAGCCTTTCGATACTCCGGAAGGATTTGCCGGCTACAAAATTGGAGCATATACAGCTCCCTCCACCAGTTATGCAGTTATGAAAATGCTTTTGCAGAACAGCGGAGATCCCGTAAAGGGGACGATTGTCGAAGGGGCATTCGGCACTCTCCTTCCGATGATCAAGGCGAAGCAGGCAGACATGGAGATGGACATCGAACCGATGGTCTCTATTGCTGTCAAGCAAGGCGCTCATATAGTCTACTCTCCGGCATCCAAGCTCGGCGACTTTGCTTTTACCGGGCTCACCGTATCTGATGACTTCTACAAGACCGACAAGAAAACTATTCAAAGTGCAGTCAATGCCATCACGCGTGCGATGAAGTACATTCATGCGGATTTTGAGGGAACGGTCGAAGTGGCCGCGAAAGAGTTTTCCGAGGTCGACAAGGATGTGATCGAATCGGCAGTAAAGCACTTGATAGATGAGGGAACGATTCCGACGGATCCTCTGCTCGGCGAAGAAGGCTGGAATAATGCAATTAAGCTGCGCAAGCAGATTGGCGATATCAAGGGAGAGGGAGCATATGCGGAACATGTCGACCCGAGCTTCGCGCAGGCCGCTACGAAATAGCGTCATCACTCGGCTTAGCTCTTCAGCAGGGCTGTGATGGAAACCGCGGTCCTTTCCATTACCGACTTGCACTTTAATTATGGTGCCACCGAAAGTGGTGGCGCACGAGCCGTGCTTGCCAATGTTTCTCTGGAGCTTGGGCCAGGTGAGATAGTTTGTTTGCTTGGACCAAGCGGTTGCGGCAAAACAACGCTATTAAATCTGGTGGCAGGGCTCCTTTCACCGAGCTCCGGTGAGATTCGCTTCGGTCAGGGAAAAAGCGGCAGTGCCCGAATAGGTTACATCTTCCAGAGCGATGCGCTTTTCCCCTGGCGAACAGTTCGAGCCAACCTGATGCTGGCGAGGGACCTGCAAAAGGGAACCTCGGACGACGAGAAGTTGCACGAGTACCTGAAGACGTTTCATTTGGATAGCACCGTATTAGATGCCTACCCGAATCAGCTTTCCGGTGGAATGCGCCAGCGAGTGAGCATCATTCAAGCGCTAATGTTCGAGCCTGAGATACTTCTCTTGGACGAACCTTTCTCAGCTCTGGACTTCTATACCAAACTGAGGCTCGAGGAAGAGTTCCACACACTGGCGAAAAAGCACAACAAGAGTACACTGATGGTCACGCATGACATAGACGAGTCGATCGCGATGGCAGATCGAATTGTGATCATGAGCCCTGAGGGAACTATCTCCAATCAGCTTGCAATCGACTTCGGAGAAGTCCAGGTCACGCCGGAGGAAGCCCGAGGAACAGCGAAATTTTCTCATTACTATAATGCGATCTGGTCGGAATTGAGGACATCAATCACAGGATGATGAGCAAAGATAGCTCCAGAAAAACAAGCAAGGCGGGCACTCCCTGGTACCTTTATCTCCTTCCGCTGGTTCTCTTCCTGATTGTTTGGCACCTTCTCACTAACGGCAGTGAGGAACGACAGTTCATCTTTTCCAGTCCGAGCAAGGTCTGGACCGAGTTTATCAATCTGACAAGCTCAGGCGAGCTGTTTCGGCACGTTGCTGTGACGCTCTTTGAGGCGGTGACCGGCTTCTTTCTTGGCACCAGTATCGGTGCCATTGTCGGACTCTCACTCTGGTATTCGAGAACGATCGCCGATATCTCTCGTCCGTACATTGCTGCACTGGCGTCTGTGCCGATCTTCTCTCTGGCCCCAATCATCATCGTCTGGTTCGGCATCGGACTGTTTTCGAAAGTGATGCTGGCTTTTCTTTCCACCGTGGTACTGGCGATGGTGCAGTCGTACCAGGGTGCTGTCTCAGTAGAGCAGCGATACTTGAGATTGATGAATGTAGTAGGTGCCAATCGCACCCAAATTTTCAGGTACCTGGTTGTGCCTTCCTCATTGATATGGGTCGTCAACGCGATGAAGTTGAACATCGGTCTGGCCCTGCTTGGTGCCTTTATCGGAGAGTTTATTTCTGCTGAACAGGGTCTCGGCTTTCTGATCGTCAAGGCTTCCGGGCTCTATAACATGGCAACCGTTTTCGTCGGCATTGGCGCTCTAATGATGATGGCACTTTGCCTCAGCTATCTGGTCGGGCGAGTGGAAGCGCGGCTACTGCGCTGGCAAAAAACGCCGTAAACAAGGAATTGTCCGCGGATATTGGCGACTGATAAATTCGCAGTCCTGGTGACGGTGCCTTGTCATCCACTGTCTAATGAGCGCGAACTTTTCACGGACCAATGGATGGCTCTTCTAACCAATAGTGAGATTTATCCGTAAAGTCTTTTAATAGCGAGGGAATATAGTAACTACGGGTAAATGATCTTGAGGGCACAGATGTTGGCTGATTGATGAGCATTAACGATTCTCCAGCTCAGGTTACGGACTACGAGGAGGAAGAGAGCAGAGCTTCCACTCCTAGTCGTTCGCGTCTTTCCGATTTGATGGCAGCCGCCGAGAAATCTTCGCCGCAATCGCAGTCGGTTCGGTTTAACTTGAGCGATGGGTCGAAATATCTTCTAACAGTCACATACTTGAGCAGGGTCGGAGTCGAGCCGACGTGGGTTCTCAGTACGGAAGAAGAAGATCCGCCAATCGTCTTCTGGAGCGTGACGACGGAAAACCCGGAACAGATTCACAATCTTTTGCTCAAGCGAGCGAGAAATCCATCCACTCGTCCTTCCAAAAAACCACAGGAAACGAGTGACGACCTTTTGGCCGCTCGTCAGGTTTCTGTAACGTCAAAACCTGAGCAAGAGGGCTATCGATTCCTCGATCGTTATCGGGTAATCGAAGAGGTCGGTTGTGGCGGCATGAGCCGCGTCTACAAGGCGTTCGACGAGAAAGAAAACATGGTCGTGGCAGTCAAGGTTCTGCATTCGCACCTGGTCGGACCTGAGACGGACAAGTCGAAAAAATCGCAAAAGAGATTCGAGCAAGAGATCAAAGCATCAATCGCCCTGGCACACGACAACATCGTCAAGGTCTACGGTATTGGCTACACGAAAAAAGAAAGCCTGCCCTTCATGATCATGGAGCACATCGAAGGTCGAAGCCTCGACGATGTGCTGAAAGAAGACAGCCGTCTGCGCCTCAGTCACTTCTGGACAGTTTTCTACCAGACCTGCCGAGCATTGAGTCACGCACACAGCAAAGGTATTGTTCATCGAGACGTCAAGCCAAGCAACATAATGCTGGTAAAAACGGCTCAGCATGTAGAGTTGGTAAAACTGCTCGATTTTGGTATCGCCAAAATTGACCCCAAGGGCGACGAGACACCGCAGAAGCTCACACAGACTGGAGACGTTTTCGGAAGTCCTTACTATATGAGCCCTGAGCAAGCAAAAGGCGAATTGCTCGATGCACGGTCCGACATCTATTCGCTTGGCTGCGTTATGTATCAGTGTCTGACCGGCAAGAGACCGTTTGAGGGCGACAACGCTTACAAAACTATCTATATGCACGTTAATGTCGCGCCACCGCTATTTCGAGATGTGCGACCTGACCTGACCCTGCCGGTGGAGCTGGAGAAGATTGTCAGAAAATGCCTGGAGAAGGAACCGCGGGCGAGATTCCAATCGGCAGAGTCATTGAGTTTGGCTATTCAGAAGATTGCTCAGAAGGAGCGTAACGCCAGGGAAGCGGGAGATGAGTTTGTCACGAGACAGACGAAATCAGGCACCTTTGAGGCTCTCGATCCGGACACCGGGCAGCAGGCCACGGCCAATCTCGATGGCGTCCTGAAATTATTGAAACAAGCAGGCTTGATCACTGAAATCGATTATGACAAAGCTATGGAAGGTCATCAGAAGGGTGAGATAGGGCAACATCTGCTCACAAGGTCCGTAATCGACCCGCAAACATTGCATTGTGCCGTTCAATGTCAGTCGTTGATTAATTCGAACGAACTGAAGGTGGAAAAGGCAATAATTGCTCTTCATTATTGCCAGAGAATGAGAGTTCCACTCGAAGAAGCCTTGCAGGAGCTGGGATACAGCTAAAGTGGGCTGATTTGAATCAATTGCCATTTGGTGCGCTAATATAATCTCTCCTTCCATCGGGTAAGTATTAAAGGTACCGGAGCCTTTATGGCAGGACTCCTTACCACACGGATCCCATGGATCAACAGCACCAATCCAGGAATTTCGACAGCTCTAACAGAGCCGATCCGGGGCGTTCGCACTCCACGGATGAACCGTTGGCGTTTACCAGCCAACCGAATACGACACGCATTCCTGCGCCTACCAGAAACGATCTTTTCTATCTCATGACAGAGGCTGAGAAGGACGCTCCAGCCACCCACAGAATCGTCTGGTACACCGACGGCGGAATTCAGTTGGTACTTTCGGTCGGCTATAGCGACTCGAACGAAGAATTTCCTTCCTGGAAAATGACTGTCGGAGAGGAACCTGTTCAACGGGTGTTGTTTACTGTCCAATCGATCAATCCGGACGACTTGATTCTGCGGATAATGAAAATCCAACCGACGTTAGATGAGCCTGTAGGTGTCACGGAAAAAGATCCCTCCCAGATTTCGTCGCAACTCGCTGCTCAAGATATGCAGCGAGGAGAGCTCAAGAAAGGATCTGTTTTTGCAGGACGCTACAAGATAATCTCGCAGATGGGCCAAGGCGGCATGGGTTGTGTCTACCAGGTCTCCGACCTGCTGGAGCACAAAACTGTTGCATTGAAGGTTTTGCACTCGCACTTGATTGACGACGAGAACGCCAAAGCAAGATTCCAGCGAGAAGCCAGAGCTACTGTTTTCATGTCGCACCCAAACGTTCTATGTGGATACGACTTCGGTATCTCGACAGAGCAAGGCTTGCCGTATATAGCCATGGAACTTATAAGCGGAATCGGTCTCAATCAAATTCTGAGGATGGATGGTCCTCTGGAAGTGAAGCGTTTCGTCAGCATCTTCGCTCAAGCTTGTATCGGTCTGGATCACGCTCACTCACGCAACATCATTCATCGCGATGTCAAACCGAGCAATATCATGTTGATCCAGTTTGAAGGCAACAACAATTTCGTCAAGTTAGTGGACTTCGGCATCGCTAAGTTCATCAATGCAAACGCGGAAAGCCCGTCTCAGTGCGTAACCAGGGGCGGACACGTTTTCGGCAGCCCATCTTATATGAGTCCTGAGCAGTGTATGGGAAAAGAGCTCGATGCACGTTCCGATATATATGGACTCGGTTGTGTCATGTATGAGGCGCTTACAGGCGTGCGACTCTTTGATGCGCAAAATCCGCTCAGCATCATGCAAATGCATGTATCGCAGCTACCCCTTGCTTTCTCTGTTGTCAGTCCGGAGATTTTTATTCCGGAAGAATTGGAAGCGATCATCATGAAATGTTTGAAGAAAAACCCTGATGAACGCTACCATAGCGTGCGGTTTATAGGACAGGAGCTGGAACAGTTTCTCGTCGACCTCGGTGCTCGAAGCCCTAACGGTCAAGGGCAGGACGAGTCGAGCAACGAGACCAGAATGCTCGAATTCCTGCGAACATGCGAACTGATTACAACCATGGAACATTCTCATGCACTGCGCGTTGCCAAAGACGGCAGATATGACGTGAGGGACTTTCTGCGGAAAAAATGCAGTATCACCCCTGCCACCGTAAGTGCTGCCATGGAGTGTCAGGAGATGGTGCTGGAAGGTAAATGCAACATGGAGTTGGCTGTGATTGCCGTGCATTATTGCCATAAGAACAAGGTGTCGCTCAAGGAAGCTTTCCTTCAGCTTGGGTTTGCCATCAGTCCTTAGATGTGGTGGCAGCTGCGATCAAGCATCTGCGCCTACGCTGATTGGGTTCTCGAAGAGTTCTAGTTGCGGGGCTTTTCGTTGGTGAACAGCGGGCCGTTTGTGTCGGGAGCTTCGAAAGAGTCAAGTGTGTTCATTACCGCTACGGCCGAGTCAGCGTCTACTCGCTGAATCATGTGCGCGATTTTGAGAACGTCTTGTTTGCACCTCGCCCTTCGTTCGTCTTCACACTCTGCCACCGATTTCGATATCACTTCGGACAACTGTTGACAGAACTCTCGTGTCAGCTGTTCTTTTCTATAGAGATCCAGCATGTTGGTGTGGATTTCGAGGAAAAGCCGAGTAGGCGGGAGTGGACTTGAAAGGACTCGGTGTATCGACTTCAAGACGCGGTTCTGGTTGGCCGCATTGATGAATCGTGAAAACGGTATTTTGAATCTTTCATAATGCATGATCGCCTGGGTTTGGCCTTTATTCCTGATTCGGCGCTCTGCTAACTTGGTAAGCAGATTCTTGAATCTTTCCTCATCGGCCAGACCTCGAGACTGAATAGCAAGCACATTCGCCGCTCGATAAATCTGATTGGTGGCATCGAGGCAGTCAACAACCTCAGGCCAGTAGTCACTATTGGCAATACCGAGAATTGCCAGTGCAGCTCGGTAGTTCCTCCTCGCTGCTTCTTGCAAATTGGCGCTCTCCTGCTCGCAAGCACGCTCATATAGACTGATTCCGATGGCATCGGCAAACTGCTCGTCGACGTGCAAGTTGCGTCCGAGTACGCTAGCTGCCTGCCGAAAGATGTCTTTCTTTGACATCATGGGATCGGAGAGCGTTCTCAACAGCCTCGCTCGGTCTAGAGTTGTAGAAGCGAGAATGGCTATTGCCAGTGCTATGCGCGAATGCAGAAGTGGATCTATTCGCTTGCCGATTCTCACGCCTTTCTTGTATGCGCGCTCTGCTTCTGCTTCGTCGTTGAGGAGGAAACAACAGTACCCCATGGCGATACATGTCTCCGCCAGGAAGTATTGATCGATGGACAGTTCTTGCAGCTCTCGAAGCTGATTGACAGCTTCCACAAGCTGCTCTCTGTCAATCATGAAGAAGACTCTGTTCAACTGGCGCCACAAATCAACGGTGGAATATGACGGTTCCCGTCGAGTCATTGGCGGTGGTGTCAAATTCAGTACCGAGCCATCGAACTTCAAATCCACTGATGGATCACCGCTGGGAGCACTGTAGTCTACTACGAGCTTGATTGACGCGTTCGGACTCTTTGGGGTGTGGGCGCCGAGGTACTCCGAAATTCGCGCGCTCGCCTCCTCGAACTGGCTGCCGGCTTCGATGAATATCTGAAGGACGTCGTGAACATAGCGTTCTGCTCCGGATGTTCGCGATGCGCGAATCAATTCCGCCAGTTGCAGAGCGAATCCTGGTGAGAGCGCACCTCGTTTCTTCAATCCTCCGATCAACTCCACGGCGCATCCAAATGAGTAACCGTCAGCTACAGGCAGGCGTCCTCTCGTGGTCGAATCAACCAGTGCCAGGGAAAGATAGCGCATGATCCAGAGCTCCATCACCGCTATGACATTGGCTCCTGTCAGTCCCTCGTACTTTTCGAAGATGGCCAGGGCAGAGGAGAATTTGCCTTGTTCTACCAAGTTATGAGCAACCGAAATCTCCCTGGTCTCCATCCATTGAGCGACCCGCAGGCGCATATTTCCTACTACTGCCACATCTGAGTCTGTACACCACTGAAGGAGTTCGAGTGAAACTTTTATCTCGCCTTCCGTCACGGAAGAGAACGGTTTTTCGAGTTGGAGATTCAACACTCGTACTACCAAGTCGGTGACCAGCTCTCGTTTGTACTCGCCTTGTTTGACCATGACATTAATCATCAGCCTGACCATCGACTCCAGATTGCCACTCTCGAGAAGAAGCCTTGCCGCACCATCCAGATCAGTGCTGCCCAAAATACATTCAATGATTGAACTGCCGTAAGCTTCGCTGGCACCTACTTTCTGGAACGATTTGAAGGCAATCGAGTAGGTAATTGCGGACTCGGCGAAACGGTCTTTCCTCTTTAGGTCACGAGCAATCTCTAATGCTAACTCAGCAAATGAGATCACAGACCCGAATTTGGATTCAAGAACACTCTCCAGAGACCGTTTTAGTTCATCCTCTCGCCGCCTGCCGAGGGCGAACTCCGATAACACCGGGATTCTTGCCAGGATTTTGTCCAAACAGCCATATCTGAGCTTGTGTTGATCGGAGTAAAAGATCACCGTCGCCACCATCAGCGCTTCAGCAAGCCCATCGACATTGTTTAATCGCTTCAACAGGCTCTCGCCGTGCATCTTCTGCCAGGTGCCTGTTTCGCTGAGGGTTTTGATGGCGGCCTCTTGTTTGTTCAAACCGAAAAGGCAATCTGCGATCTTGAATTGGAAGGCACCGTCATCGTCGGCGGTGCGATAGACAGACAGGGCGGTATTGTAGGCCAGTTCTGCTTTCTGATTTTCTTTCCGTCTTTCGAAAACAGAGGCAACATAATGAATCAACTCGGCAAACTTCCTATCCGAGCGCAAAACTCCTCGCAACTCCTGTGCGAAGAGTTGCCTCAGATCCTCGAGATCGAGGGAGATCATCAATGAGAGTAACTGGAAGAACGGCCTCGCCGGATTATCATCACTGTCATCAAGGTCAATTATTTCCTGATCGCTCCTGCCACAGAGAAGTCCCATATTTGCCCTGGCCACGATCAACTGGCTGGGTCTGCTCTTTTGTGGATCGTCTGCCACCCAGCAGCAGACTTCGATCGCTGCTCCATATACGATACCAGAGCTGGCAAAATCATTCGTGTGCAGATAGGAGTGTCCCAGATCCACGAGCATCGCCGGTAGTGTGAGGCGGCGACCGAAGGACCATGGCTTCTCTGCGCGCACGACATTGATGAGGCCGGCCAGGTTCGTAAGACCTCTGGAGAGTTCCGTCAACGTTCTGCCCGACTGTCCGAGCTCATAGTAAGTGGCCGCGAGCAACAAGCTCGATCGCATTTCGTAATCAGAAATCTGGAACATGTAAGAGACTTTCTGGCATTCGCGGAAGTAGTGAGCGGCGGTGCCATACTGTCCCTTGTCGATGTAGCAATAACCCAGTTTGACGAGCGACTCGCAGAGGATGTGTTTATCCCGTCCAGCATAGACACGGAAATACTCCGCCACCTCGTTGTAGAGTTTTACTGCCCTCACATAGTTGGTTTCGCTGTATTCTCGATCGCCCTCATCGAGCATGTCAGAAGCCCACTTCAGTGGTGCCAGGGAGGACATGGCAGAGCGCCAGAATCTTGTGCTCAAAGCGCGCAAACGAGTGGCCAGCTTTCGCATCAAACTGCGTTTTGACCTATTCCTTTGTTTCTTTGAGCGTTTCTGCGCTTCCAGCCAGCGATCGTAGTCGATAATCGCAGCCTGCTTGTCTGTGTCGGTGAGCGGTGACTTTGCTTCATCGGCGTCGCCGATGATTTTCATGTTCTGTCGCTCGTAGATCTTGTCGATTGCGGCCTCATCGGATCTGAATTCCGGTATCAGATCCGCTCTCAGTCCGATTACCTTTCTGAGCAGGCGTGCTGATTCATTGACTTCCCTTGATTCATGCTCCAGGAGTGTGTTGAAAACAAGTGAGTTCTCAGGATCAGACAGGTCCGAAAAGCGAAAAATCAGTGCATCGTCTCCGCCTTTCAGCTCTCTCCACAGAGAGCCATCGATCACCAGTGACTTCAATGAAGTGTCGATGAGCCAGGCTGAAAAATTATCGAGAGATGAATCAAATAGTTGATGAGAGCGAGTTGGATGCTGGAAGTTTCTGTGTCCAAGCTCGGCACTGACTTTACCCTGAAGAGCGGGAACGTACATTCCATCGTAATCAATCAACTTGAGCTGACCGTCTGCCACCAACAAGTTTCCATGCTGCAGGTCACCATGCGCGATACCAGCGCGAGAAAGCTGTTGAACCATGTTGATGAAATGTTTATGGACTTCTGCCAGTCTGGCAGTCGAGCGGACGTTGCGCTCGACGTACTTCTCGAGCGGTTCTCCTTCCACCCAATCCATCTTCAAGATCGGGAACCAGCGCCCTTTTACGCGGATGCCTTTCTCAAGATAATTGAATCCGACGATCGCATCAATTTGAGACGCCTGCAGGGCATCGTTGATAGCATAATAACGTTCCTTCAGGTCCGGCCTGAACTCGAGAAAACATCTCACTGCCCATGAGGTGCCGCCGCCTGAGAGTTTGTAGACGGAGGCGAAAGCGCCAGTCATCGGTCTTGGGAGACCGATCTGGTTCAATTCTACGGTGCTTGCCTGTAACGCCTTGTCAGAGAAGCAAAACGATGGATGTTGAACAGCCTCGTTGTACTCCTGCGGAGTCGGCCAGTCAGTTGGGTTGTCCACGTCGATGCTGGAGATAAATTATCGGATACTATATTTATCTTCCCACTTTAAGACTGCTCTGCCTGCGGAGCTACAGGGTTAATCCTGCATCTGAGGCCGCAAGCCTGACACTGGCTAGAGAGTAGCCATTTCCACGTTATTGAAGTTCCTTCGGTAGTACTTCATGTAGTCGACCTTATGCTCCAGGGCCTGGATAAGAGGCACGACGAAGTTCACCCCTTCGAATCGCTGGCATGTAGGCAGGCCTCCTGGGGAGAAGACATTAACCTCCATGAGCTTGTTGCCCACTATGTCAAGTCCGACGAAAAACATACCGTCTTGAACCAGCTTCGGGCGAATCATCTTGGCCAGCTCCAGGGCCTCGTCTGTAATCACCGCCGGCTCGACCGAGCCTCCCGCGTGGACGTTGCTGCGCATATCTCCTGCCGCTCCCACGCGGCGGAAGGCAGCATAACGTCCTTTGTGTTTCATCGGTTGACCGTTCATCATGAAGAGCCTGACGTCACCCTTGGCCGCTTCGGGCAGATACTCCTGCGCAATGATGTAGCCATCTTTGCTTAATGACTCGATTATCTGGTTCAAGTTTGACATGTCGTCCGGCTTGACGAGAAAGACTCCCTTCCCGCCTGAGCCCTGCACTGGCTTCAAAACCAGATAGTTGCCCTGCTCTTTGGCAAAGGCTCTGATTCTGGCTCGACTTCTGGTTATGAGCGTACGAGGTCTAACTTCTTCCGGAAACGTCTGGAAATACATCTTATTCATGGCTTTGGCAAGACCGTTGGGATCGTTTAACAC
>CAYTDR010000151.1:0-11807 GCA_964436185.1 uncultured Candidatus Obscuribacterales bacterium
GCGTATCAGCCCCTGCGCCGACGCTTACGGCGATTGGCAGCGTTCCCATTAGGGCTGCCATCGTGGTCATCATAATGGGACGGAAGCGAACGAGGCAGGCTTGATAAATAGCTTCTCTTGCGGGAAGTCCGTCCTGCCGCTCGGCGTCCAGGGCGAAATCGATCATCATGATGGCGTTTTTCTTGACTATCCCTATCAGCAGAATGAGCCCGAGGAAACCGTAGACATTCAGTTCGCTACCACAAACCAGAAGCATACCAAGACCACCCAGCCCTGCTGCCGGCAAACCGGAGAGGATGGTCACGGGGTGCACAAAGCTTTCGTAGAGCATTCCAAGCACTATGTAGATGACGACTGTAGCCAGAAGAAGCAGCCAACCCATGTTCTTGAACGAGGTCTGAAAAGCTTCCGCTTGCCCCTGGAAGTTCACCGAAACCTCAGGAGGAACTATCGTTGCTGCTTGTTTGGTAATTTCATCGACAGCCTGTCCAATGGAGTAGCCCTGACGCAAATTGAAAGATACAGTGGCAGCAGGGAACTGACCAAGGTGATTGACTACCAGAGGACCGATTCCCGGCTTCAAATCTGCAATAGCCTTTAAGGGAACCATTTTTCCATTTGCTGATTGCACATACAGCTTAGATAGTTGCTCTGGAGTACGCTGATACTTCTGCGCCACACTCATAACAACACGATACTGGTTTGAAGGCGCATAGATGGTCGAGATCTGCTGTTGCCCGTAGGCGCTGGCAAGCGATTGCTCGACTTGATCCTGCGTGATGCCGAGGGTGGCGGCCATATCCCGGTTCACTTTAATATCGATCTCAGGAGTGCCTTCCAAAACATCGGTAGTGACGTCCTGCAGCCCGGTAACCTCTTTGAGCTTCGCCACGAGAGCTTCAGTGGACGAATACAATATTTTTGTGTTCGGTGACATGAGAGTCACCTGGTATGAACTCTTACTGGCTCGTGCACCAATCCTGATACTGGGAGGGAGCTGAAGGAAGGTTTGAATCCCTGGGACCTTCGCCAGTTTCGGGCGTAGTTCGTTGATTATCTCCTCGGCTTTCTTTGTCCTCTCCTCATACGGTTTGAGAGAGATGATCAAACGACCAGCATTAGTGGTGGTACCACCGATGCTGGACATAACCCCTTCGACATCGGGATGAGACTGAATAATCTGCGCAACCTTCTTTTGATGTTCGCTCAATGAATCGAAGGAAATGTCCTGCACACCCTCAGTGTTACCCTGAATAATGCCAGTGTCCTCCGTCGGCATAAAGCCCTTCGGAACTACCATGTAAAGGTATACTGTAGCGGCGATACCAAGCACCAAAGTGGTCAGCACCACAATCGGATGTCGCAGTGAAACCCTCAGGGTACTGTCATATATTCGTGCGAACCAATCCCATCCTTTCTCTATCGTCGACAAGAACCAGCCGTGAGACTCGTTTGTATCGTGCTTCAACCAGCGGCTGGCGAGCATCGCAGTCAACGTTAGAGAAACCACTGCCGATACCAAGATTGCCACGGAGATCGTGATAGCGAATTCGTTAAACAGCCTTCCCACGATGCCCTGCATCAGCAATACTGGCAAGAATACCGCCACCAGAGATATCGTCATACTGATGACAGTGAAGCCAATCTCCTTGGTGCCTTGAATTGCGGATTGGAAAGGCGACAAGCCCATCTCGATATGTCTGACGATGTTCTCCAACACAACTACGGCATCATCAACGACGAAGCCGACAGAAAGAGTCAGCGCCATCAAGCTCAGGTTGTTGAGACTGTAGCCCAGCAGGTACATGCCGCCGAAGGTGCCGACGATCGAAGTAGGGAGCGCCAGGCTGGGAATAATCGTAGCAGAGACGCTGCGCAAGAACAGAAAGATAACTGCCACTACTAAAAAGACTGTGAGCACGAGAGTAAATTCGACGTCCTCGATGGAGGCACGAATCGACTTGGTTCGATCGTATAGAATGTCCATGCTCACTGAGCCTGGAATCTGGGTCCGCAGCTCCGGAAGTATGGACTTGATTTCGTCGACAATTCGAACGGTATTTGTGCCCGGCTGTCTCATGATGGCAAGGACGATGGCGCGTTTGCCGTTGTACCAGCTTGCTACCTTGTCGTTCTCAACACTGTCGGAAACCTTTCCCAGACCGCCTAGACGCACAGGCGCGCCGTTTCGATACGCCACCACCAGCGATGAGAACTGTTTTGCGTCGGTTAGCTGTCCATTGGTCTTGAGCAAGAAGGCGGAATGAGGTCCGTAGAGCGTGCCGGCTGGTACGTTTACGTTTCCCGTCTCGATTGCTTTCCTGATCTCATCAAAACTGACGTTTCGCGAAGAGAGCGCATCAGGGTCAAGCTCGACACGGACCGCATACTTCTGCGATCCGAAAACGTTAACCTGGGCCACACCGGAGATCATGGACAGTCGCTGTCCCACAGTCGTTTCTGCGTATTCGCTCACCTGATATAACGGCTGGGAATCTGAACTCAAAGAAAGGAACAGTACCGGTGAATCAGCAGGGTTGACCTTCTTGATAGTTGGCGGCGAAGGCATGGGCGGCAAGGTGCGAGAGGCAGCGGAGAGTGCTGTCTGAACATCCTGTGCTGCAGCGTCAATATCGCGATTAAGATCGAACTGAAGGGTAATCGAAGTCGAGCCCAACGAACTGCTCGAGTTCATGGAGCTGATTCCGGATATAGCTGTGAACTGACGTTCTAACGGCGCGGCAACCGCATTGGCCATGGTCTCGGGATTAGCACCAGGAAGACTGGCCGAAACGGAGATGGTAGGAAAATCGATGTTAGGCAGGTCATTAACCGGCAGCGCGATAAAACCAATGATTCCGAAAAACACAATCGCCAGCATGGACAGCGTTGTCATGACTGGTCGTCTGATGAAGTGCTCGGAGAAACTCATGTCTACCTAATCAAATTTACTTTCGATCCCTCGGCGAGCTGGAGCTGTCCGTCGGTTACGACAGATTCTCCAACTTTCAGTCCATTGGTGATCACCGTGCGACCTGCGACTGTGGGTCCGGTAGTCACCGTCTGCATGTGAGCGGTCTTTCCGTCCTTTAAAGTCCAAACGAACAAACCGGACTGGCCAGTTTGAACTGCCTGACTGGGCACCGTTATCGCGTCCTTCAACGTCGTTAGCGTCAGCATTACGTCTACGAATTTGCCCGGCCAGAGTACCGAATCTGCATTGTCATAAACCGCCTTGAGTTTGACAGTACCGGTGGTATTATCTACGGTGTTATCCATAAATGTAACATTGCCCAATCGGGAGATATTTCGGCCCTTCAGAAAGGCACTTGCTTTGAGCGCGGTGTTCTTCGAATATTTTTGCACCAGCTCGAATTGATCGTCAGGCACGGAGAACTCGACATAGATTGGCGCCAGTTGATTGATCGTGACGAGTATCTCTTCGTCCGGACGAACGGTGTTGCCCTGCAGCACCAGGATCCGTCCTGTCCGACCGGATATCGGAGCGTTGACCGTAGTCCAGTTGAGTTGGACACGTGCTTGCTCTCTTGCTGCTTTGGCCGATTCAACCTGGGCGAGCGCATTCTGCAAGGCAGCCTCATCGGCGATTATTTGTGCCTCTGCGTTCTTGATGTTGGCGTTGTCGGCTATCACCACCGCTGCCGTTGACTCGCTCTCTGTATCTTTGCTGTCCTTATCAAACTGGGAGACAGCGCCCGCTTTCGCAAGGACTGAATAGCGTTTTGCATTGACCTGGGCCAATTTCGCGAACGCCTTATCTTTTTCGAGATTGGCTTTGACTTGAGCCAGAGCGGCCTTGTCTTTTTCGATTGCAGCCCGCGCCTGTGCCACCAAAGCCTCTTGTTTCAACACTTCGGAATTGGTTCTCATCCATTCAGCTTTCAGTGCACGAGGGTCAATGGTAAATAAGAGGTCCCGTTTTTTCACGGATTGACCTTCCTTGAAGTGGATGGAGTTAACCTTTCCACTAACACGGGATTTCACAGAAACTGAATTCATTGGTACGACCGCGCCGATGCTTCTCACTTGAACCGGCACATCAGCAAGACTCGCCAGAGCGACAGTGACGGGAGCGGGCGGCTTCCCCTTCGGCTTCTTATCCTCAGCCCTCGAAGTCGTCAAGTGAGAAAGTCCGAAACACAAAGGTACTGCCAGCACGATTACGAGAAATACCCACTTGGCTCGAAAACCCCTTTTCGTGGACGGCGTTGTAGTTTCCGGGATAGCTTGAATTTGATTCAATTCCTTTCTTCCAGGTAGGAATTACTGATAATAGTGGAGATAGACGCCTAGTTTGGCAATCAGTTCCGTTTGTTATGGTGAATTTAGTTGATAGTACCTGCAAAGAGGCGATATCTCAAGAACCCAAATAGGTTGAAGGACAACGAAATCGAGAACCAGGTATGAGAGCTGAGTACTAACTAATAGTCTAGCCTCATTGTCAGATCTGATGCCGAATGAGAAGGTAAGAACCGGTATTACTCCGAGTCGGAGTACCCTCAAGTCCGCTTGATAGCGTGACAGTGAATTGTGATCGAGGCGTGCGCTAAAGTGCGGTCAGCCGCACACACGCTCGCCCTTCCCTTGCCGCCATCTTCAGCCTACACTACCAACTAAAAACCGGTTCTAAAGTTTCCCGGTCTTAATAAGAAAACAAAGACTTGCTAAGTATCAGAGCGCTTCAGAATCAAATGCTTTAGGCTAGTGCGTTGAAGTTCAGCCTTATAGGAGCTAGATTCCATGCGTCATCCCGATGTACCCGAATCGCTGGAAGGATGGTGGATCCTCCATCGAATGTTTGCTGTCGATCGCCTTGCCTGGGACATGCTGCCCCAGGAGGAACGAGCAAAGATCGCTGGTGAGACAGTGTCGGTCCTGGAAAAATTCAAAAAGGACGAGAGCACTGATGTCGGTTTAGCTCAAATGCTAGGTCACAGAGCCGACCTCATGATTACTCACTATAGTAAGGACTTCGAAGGTCTCGCTCACGTCGAGATGGTCGTTGACAAGTTGCGCTTGTCGGAGTATCTCACTCAATCTACGTCTTATGTTTCGGTGCTGGAGCTAGGACTCTACGACGCCACAGGCAAAATCCACTCGACGCTGGCAGAACAGAATCTCAAACCGCATTCGCAGGAATGGAACCAGGCTTTCGACGAGTTGCTCGAAGCACAGAAAAACGTTCCCCATCATGCCGGACGTTTGTGGGCACGCATTCCCCAGCGCCGATTCGTCTGCTTCTATCCAATGGACAAGAAACGCGGAGAAGAGGTCAACTGGTACATGATGCCATTCCAAGATCGCGCACGTATGATGCTGGAGCATGGCAAAATCGGTCGTACTTTTCACGGTCTCATCACTCAAGTCATCTCCGGCTCCGTCGGATTCGACAACTTCGAATGGGGCGTGGATCTTTACTCTGACGATCCGATGGTCTTCAAGAAGCTCATCTACGAAATGCGATTCGACGAAGCCAGCGCTAAGTACGGTCATTTCGGCGATTTCTATACGGGAGTTCAGTTCTCGCTCGACCAACTGGCTACGTACCTCGATGGTTCCGCAGTGCCCGCCCTTAACGTTAGAGAGACTGTCAAAGCCTGAGCGCACTGGTTCAAATAGACGGAAGAGGCCTACAGAAAGTTTGACGGAGATAATGTAATGACATCTGTAGCCCCGCGCCATGTTGTCTGTGTGCTTGGGAATTGGCGCAGTCTTGATGGATTTGAGGAAATCGTTGAGCGAACGACTGGCGCGGATTTCAATCTGGACAAAGAATATTCGCAGCTTGCCAGAGACGGACGCATGGAAGAAGCGTTTGAAGTGTCATACGATCGTGTCATGCCAACGATGTTGGAAGATGATTGGAAGGCAGTTCAAGAGCATTCTGCTGTTGTGTACGTAATGTCGCCTCCTATGCAAAAGGAAAAAGCTCTGGATGTCTCCGGCAAAATGTTGAACCTGGTGGCAGCACTTCTCGAAAATGGTGGCGTCGCAGCCAAGTCGGAAAGCGCAGGTATCGCGCATGGCAGAGACAAGTGGTTGCAGTTGGATCAAGAGTACAACGACGCCTCAAAGGAAAAAGACGATCACAGGAAGGCCGCGACTCTCTACTCGGCTTGGGTACGGCGACCGCTGCTGTCTCGAGAGAAACAATACTATTCCTGTGGCATGCATTTGCTGGGAGAGTATGATGTCGAAATTGATTCTTCAATAGACGTTGATGAAGCAATTGCCTGGATGGATCTGCTGGCAAATTATCTGTTGGCTGACACGCCGAGACCGCCAGTTTTGGAAGGCGATGGCTTTCGCTTTCAAGACAAGCGGCGCACAATGCATCTTCTTCAATGCACACGTTATGAGGTGGATGACTTCTTTCACAATCCATACGGCTACATCCGTCTGATGGGAGCGGCGGGTTCTAAATAAAACGGGTCGTGCGTGCTTTAGACCGTCACTGAAATTCTCGAACGACCAACCAGATCGAGAGCCACCATCTGTAGCACTATGGTGTTCTCGACCAATCGCGATTTTGCCGCTGCCGAGTTGCAGGTACATAAATCTATAAAGAGGAAGACCGGCATTCCACCGGTCTTTCCCTACTGTACGAGTGATAAGAGCGTTGTGAACGTTTACCTTAGTTTGTAGGCTCGTAAGGTTGGAGTACAGCGTATTTTCAGTATAGGTTTTCGACCATGGCTTGACTAGATTGCTTACTGAACCGCACGAAATCGGTTCGAGCAATTGCACGAATCGAGAAAAAGCGGATCCTAATGGCAATCTTCATGTCTTCTTGGTTATCAATCAGCCATAATTATAAGTTCAGTAGAACGCGACTCGCTCGCAATTCTGAAAGGTCACAACGCAGGCGCCAGGGGACAAACCCACTGCTGATCAGCCTTTTGAAGGATGGTAAATGTAATCTGTTCTGGTACACTGAGTTTCGAAGCCGATGCTTTCATACAAAGAAAGTCCCATCGCGGACGAGTACAAACATACGGGCAGATTGCTATATGAAAGTGAGTCTACGGCTGCGTGTTCCACCATGCGCCGAGCGAATCCCCGGCTTCTGAATTCGCTGGTTGTGCAGATGGAATAAATCATGTTGATCCCTTCTGCAATTATGTATTGTGCACAGCTAGCGGGGCGATCCTGGCAATAGCCGACGAACCATTTCTCCCCTGGATTAGTTACCAAGCGTTCCAAACCATAACTGCGGAAATGTCCAACTACGTCCGGCGGCACTGAAAACCCCTCAGCAAATGGAACAAGCCAATCCTCAACCTGCTGGTTACTGTGGACCTCCGCGATGCGCAGCTCATTCAAGGGCTCACTAGGCTTGAATTTCTCGACATTCAGGCACATGGCAGGCTCGATCCAGTTGCCCTGCACAAGACCCTCGCACTCCAGCACTTTCCTTATGGTATCAACATTGGTGCTCAACGGTCCCAGGCGCCATGTCATCGGACGATCAAACTTATCGAGCATGGATTTTACTCTCAGTTCCAGATCTGGTACGGTGCCATCGGCTCTGAGGACGACATTCATCCATGGTACCGTATATGGAGACGTGTAGTATGTCGTGAATGTGTCTTCTATGAGGGCGGTACCATTGATGTTGCTTCCCAACCAACAGCCATGAATGAAATTAGCCTCCATTCTCTCTGCGATGATCGTCGACTTTGTCTTCTGCATTCGAGTTCTCCCTGATTCGGAAATAAAAGCGGCTTCAATCCGGACGCGCTAGTTGACACACTGCATACCCTTACCCAAAGGTGAGCAGATCGTCACTACATATGGTGTCGCGAAAAAACTGGTGCGCATCCACTCTCACATGTGTCCATGCAGATGCACAGTCTGCTTATCATCAGGTTTTTCCAGTGAGACGAAAGGGCGCACATCGTCATCAATAATTGTAGAAAGAATCTCTTCATTCACATGAGGAAGGCTGATTATCCGATTAGCCTGATGCCCTATGATACTCTCGAAGATATGCCGAACCTCTCCCGCGTTTCCAAAGCTCTCTCCTCGCTTCGAATAGAGTTGCTCAAAAAGCGCTTGCACCAGACTCAGCGCTGATGGGCTGCTCTGAAATGCTGCACGAGTACAAAACATCTCGTAGATCTGCACCATTTGCTCCGGAGTAAAGTCATCAAACTGGAAGGACCTGCCGAAGCGGGATTTCAAACCCGAATGCGCATTGACAAAACTTTCCAGTCGTTGTTGATTTCCTGCCAGAACGACTACCACAGCGTCTCTATGATCGTCCATCGCCTTGATAAGCGCATCGACATACTGCGCACCCTGCGAACCTTGACCAAACGCATAGGCCTCGTCAATGAAAAGAACATTGCCCCGATTCGATGACACTGCTTCTCGTATCTTGAGAGAACTCTGACTGACGTTACTAGTTAGCAGATCCGAACAATTAACTTCGGCAACGCGTCCTTTTTTGATAATTCCCATCTCTCGGTAAACATTGCCAAGAATTCTGGAGACAGAAGTTTTACCCGTCCCTGGATTTCCATAGAAAACAAAATGCTTAGGCACGGACGATCCCGGCAAACCCTTCTCCACACGCATCTGCTGAACCTTGATGAAATTCACCAGTTGCGCGAATTCTTGTCTCACTCGATCGAGACCAATCAGTTGATTGAGGTCCTCCAGACTCTGTGCCGCAGAGACGGTTGCGATCACCGGCTGCGACTTGCTGCCCGAAGTCTGTTTGCTGATCTGTTCGATATCGACCGTTCCTTCAGGGTAGAGCGTCTTTTTAAACTGGGCCAGCCAATCGACCTCTTCTTGAGTGACGGAGAGATCCGCTTTGAAAGCGAGATTTGCCAATTTGAAGTACAACGACCGGGCTCTTCGCCCTAGCTCTGTCTTCATCGAATTGTCATAAATATCCAGGATGCCGACTAACAGCGGCGTTTCATTAGGCCCGATATTCTTCACCGCGGTGCGAAACAATTCTTGCAGGTTTTGAATACTGCCTTGATGACCAAAAAACATCAGCGTGGGAGCCAGATCATGAAACAGTTGCAACTCTCGCTGGTCGACAACTGAATCAACAAGAATGGCTTGCGCACAATAGTTGGTAAAACTTCTTCTGATAAATCCCTCAGTGTCTCGAAGTGACTCGACATGAGCCAACTCGTCCACGGCTCGGATTACATCGCGGGCCGGAACGATGAACTCCAGGACTGCTTTGTTCAAGTCTGCGATCAATGGACTGCTGTCTGTGAGCATCCGCTTAGCCGGCACTCTGGCAGCCGTGATTACTTCAGTCCAGTACGAGTCGAAATCGCCGACGATCTGGTCATCCTGTATTGTCGGTTTCTCCACATTGGTCAGTGTCACCGACACCATCTTCAAGAGGAAGTCTTTGTACATACGGGCCGTCTGGGTCTTTTCGATGGCGTCGTATCCTCTCAGCAAGTTGAGAGAGAGAGTAGGCGGCTCTCTATATTGTTCATTCTCCGCAGCCAGATTGAAGAAGCGAGTTATGTGCTCATCGACACTGGTTCCCAGATAATCCTGCATAAACGCGTAGTCGTACATGTCGCCCAAGAAAGCGTATTGCTCCCAGCTTAAACCACCTTTCTTCACATGGAGGGCAGTGGCGACAAGCATGATATCCGTCGCCAACTGACGCGACGCATCGGGTTCATCCTCACCCGCTCTCCATGCCTCGCGCAGCCTGATTTCAAGCGGCTGAGTCACGTTGGAGACTACTGCATCGAATAGTCGGCGAAATCCGCGTGAGTGCGTTGAATTAGGCATATTTCCGGTTCACCTGCGAAAAATACATGCTCTTTATACCCAGTCAGATCCTCTATAACTATTTAAGACGAATTCGACCGTCGGTTTCTTTAAATCCTGCGCCTACAGACCCAGTTCGCTGAGTCCCGGATGGTCGTCGGGACGCCTTCCCAATGCCCAGTGAAACTTACGGTCAGACTCATGAATGGGCAGATCGTTAATGCTGGCGTATCGCAAGCGCATTAGACCTTCTTCGGAGAATTCCCAGTTTTCATTTCCATAGGAACGCGTCCAATTTCCTGAGTCGTCATGCCACTCGTAGGCGAATCTTACTGCGATTCTATTACCATCGAAAGCCCACAATTCTTTGATGAGGCGGTAGTTCAGCTCTTTGCTCCACTTTCGGCGCAGGAAGGCAACAATGTCTTCCCTGCCTGTGGGAAATTCGCTACGGTTTCGCCAGCGCGAATCCTCGGTATAGCCCAACGCCACCTTCTCTGGATCTCTCGAATTCCAAGCATCCTCGGCGAGACGAACCTTCTCGATTGCAGTTTCATGAGTAAATGGTGGTAATGGTGGTCGTGGTGGCATAGATCCTCCGCAAAGACGAAGGACTCTATTATAGGGGCAATCGATAAGAGCCAGTTATCTATTCGTTTCGGGGCTTCGACAATCTGTTCTTCAAACTGTTGAAGGCGGACTCAAAAAGCTGGGATATTTTTGACCTCGCTTCGGCTCCTGGTTTAGACGGTCTAACATCAACCTTGTTTATGGCCGCTTCGGATAGGTCGCTCATTCTTGAAGACGCCCCACCTGCTCCGGCGGGCGGACTGGAGGCGAGGTTATTGATAGCTTTTTCGAACAGATTGGAGAGTTTCGAAGACGCTTCAGCACCTGGGGTTACCACTTTTAGATTCGGGTTGCTGAAGACCGGCTCCAGCAGATCGGATACGCTCGAAGTATCCAGATTATTGAAGTCTGCGTTGACCAGGGCTAACTCTCTGGTAGTACGGCGATCGGCAAAAGGAGTTGGCGTCCTTGTTTCGAATGGTGGTAACGCTTGTTTAAACAGGACTTCGGTATCAGGCAAGATACCACTTTTATCTTGTATTTGATCGGTATTGCTCGCTCTCAGGGCGTCCTCATGATTGGTGGCAAAACTCAGTCTCTGACTGGTCTCTTCTGCGTCGAACGACCGCTCTACTCCGTCAAGCAAAACCTGAGAAGTTGCTTTATCCGTTAGCTGGCTATCGATGTTTCCCATTTTACAGGCCTCCGTAATCTCGTCCCGAAAGGCTAACCCTGGACAAGATGACCGGAAATCCGAGTGTCCCGGATTTCTTCCAAAAGATTCGTAGTAATGCTAGCCCCTCATGTCGGGGGATTTCGCGATATTGATTTAGACAAGGACTGGGACAGTATAGATATTACTCGTGAACAAAGTGTGCCCGACTTGGCTACTCATTTTGATTCGAGCGAAATACGTTCCAGCGCGTTCAAGCAGCGGTCCAATTCCTCTATGGTGTTGTAGTGAACTGCTCCGACACGCAGCATTCCACCGCTTTCTTCCAATCCCAGGTGTTCTGTCAATTGAATTGCATAGAAATTGCCATCCCAGGAGAAGATTCCTTCGTCTGCCAGCAAGCTCGCCAATTCGGTCGACGAAAGCCCCTTCACATTTAATCCGAACGTGGGGGTACGCCAATCCAGCCGAGCCAAATCCGATACTCCATATAGACTTATTCCGGAAATTTTCTTTAGCCCTGTAATCATGTGCTCGGATAGTGCCTTTTCGTATTCCTTGATCAAATTCATCGCGGTCAACACATTCGCGCGGCGGCTGGTCTGGCTTGTCGAGGAACTTCCAGCACCAAGGCCGGCAAGATAATCGATGGCTGCAACAACGCCTGCTATCGATTCGAAACTCTGCGTGCCGGTTTCCCAACAGAACGGCGGACTCGGATAAGCAGGTCTGACCTTGTAGGGAGCTAATCGCTTCAAGTGTTCGCTTTTTCCGTAGATCACAC
>CAYTDR010000152.1:0-948 GCA_964436185.1 uncultured Candidatus Obscuribacterales bacterium
CGACGGTGCGGATGTGCGCATGGACATGTTGAGCAAAATCCCCGAGGCAGAACGTCGTGAGTGGACCTACCTTACTCGAGGTAAAGAGTGGACCACCGACCATATCATTGGAGCATTAGAGTCTGATCTCGGCAGTGCCGCTACAGGCGCCGCCAGCGGAATCGCCAGAAGATTCAACCTCGGTCCGGAGGAGACTCTGCGAGAATTCCGCAAAGCGCGAAACGATGCGGAAGCCAAAGGCGAAAAGTTGACTCCGGAGCAAATTGCTAAGCTACGAGACTCTGTGCTTACCGCTATCGAGAGTTTCCGCCACGACAAAGAAGCGACAACGGACTCAGTTGTCGATAACATGATGATGGCTGGCTCGCTTCTTGCCGCACCATTCACAGGCGGTACAAGCCTTGCCGGACTGCTGGCAACAGGCGGCTTCATCGTTGGCAGCGGAGCGGTAGGTGCGGCGACGAAACGCGCCATGTTGGGGAACGACCACAAAGGCGCCTCCCAGTTTGTCGGAGATTTTGCCAAGTATTCAATCCTGGCAGCCAGCAATTTGCTAGGACCGGAGCACATTGCCAAGGCCCTCGATTTGGGCACCAAGGCCGGTACTATGGCCGCGGAACAGGCAATCGTAAAAGCAGGCCTTGCCGGCTTATCCAGGGAGGGACAGGAAGCACTGAAAGTCGGCATGTCCAAGCTTGTCCGTGACGGCTTGGTGCATGGCGGTGGTGTTACTGATGATGCCATTAAGCACCTGGTGGCAGAGTTGGCAAAGAAAGAACTGAAAGAGCTTTCAGGAGAACAAGCCGTCCACCTGGTCAAGGCGCTCCAGCAACATTTGGGCAGTTCTGTGGATTCCGTCACTCGCGCAACACTACGAAACGTAGCATCTGCCAGCATGAACGCAGCATCAGCCGGCGGCGGTAATGTCATCGGCGGAGCAGCGGCAGC
>CAYTDR010000152.1:958-11807 GCA_964436185.1 uncultured Candidatus Obscuribacterales bacterium
GAGGGACGTGAGTACGGGTTTGCGAACCTGGGAATGGACATGGCAACTGGCGTTGCCTTCAGCCTGCCGATCTGGGGATTGATGAAAGGCGGCGGAAAAATGTTTGCCGCGCTGTCCGACCCACATAACCCCGGCCGCCCGATGGTCAAGGCTGACGATACCTTCAAACCCGTTAAAACCGCAGACGGCCCAACCACAATAGCACCTGGAGAGAAGGTCGTAGTGCGTGAAGGCGTCGCCGTAGCGACCGGTGCAGGCCCGAAAGCCAACGAGGTTGTGGCAACAGGCAAAAAGGCTACCGCTCACCTGGGTGGAGAGTCGACCGCCTCGATACATGAAGGCGCCAGAGTTGAAGCGAACAACAAGGCTCAAGCCTCTCTTCATGAATTCAGTCACGGCGAATTTCGTGATTCAAGCGGAGGCATTCTGCACGATTATTCCACCGGTGTTGCTCACGACAGTTCGGTTATTGTTGCTCGGGACAATGCCAAGGTAGAAGTGCCGAAAGGAGCCGACCCGAACAAACGACCTCAAATTGTTCTTACAGATGCAGCCCAGGCTAGCGTTCACGGCAAAGCTATCGTTACTGCCCATGGCGCGGACGCCACTGTTAACGTCCATTCAGACGCCACCGGTGTTGGTGTCATTCTCGATCAAGGTCGTGTCGTCGTCAAGGGAGACGCGCATGTCGTAGGTGGTGGTGAAGTCAAACTCCAGGGTGACGGAAAAGTCCTCCTGGAAGCCGGCGACGGAAAAACCATTCGTGTGATCGCTGAGTCTGGCAACGCCAAGAATATCGTGGTCGGTCCTGAACACAAAGGGAAAATCGAAATTGTTGATGCTGACGGAAAACGCATTTTAACTGTCGATAAAACAGGAAAGGTTACTCCACATGACGCCACTGCAGGTAGTGATTTGGTAGTAATCAGAAAACCCGGAGCGGAACGTCCGGCAGCAGATGGCAGGCACGAGCCGATCGTCGCGCACGCGGTGGATGGAAAGGCTGCAGGTCCTGAAACATCAAAGGCACCACTCGATTGGATCAGTCAAATAGAACCACCTGCCAGAAGAGAAGAGTTGAGAACACTAGCCGAAGCGCTCATGGCAAAAGGTCAGGCGGAAATGGAAATCCGCAGCCCCGGGTCTCTCGACCAAACAGAAAACCTGCGTGCTGTACGCGCCGGCAACAAAGCGCTGGCAAGCTGCAAGGATCCGCTGGCAGCCCGCGTCGAGAGTGACGTGAGCACGGTGCTGGCGCTCGGAGAACCGAGTCTGGTCGACGCAATCAGACTGCATCGAGAGATTGCCGAGCTGAAACTTAAGAAGGGAGCCGGTGGAAGCGACGTCAACAGTCGATTGGAGGCTGCAGAGAGAGAGCTGGACATCGTCAAAGTACTTGCCAAGGATGAGGCTTCCAAGCGGCGGCTTGATGATCTGATTGAGAAAATGTCGAAAAAGACAGAACCACTGGTGGAGGCACAACGAAAGCTGTCAGAACTTCAGGAGAGCGGAACAGCGACGGAAGACATGCTCGGTAAAGCCCGCAGTGCTGTCGTGGCGGAACGTCATAAGCTGCACACAGATGCCGAATTCGGTGCGATGAAAAAAGCATTTGCTGCCGAACGTGGAGTGTTGGGACCCGGCGAGCACTTCGTCAAAGGACCTAACTCTGACAGAGTCAAGGTCACCGTAGCACCGGGAAGCTCAATAGGCATGGGCCAGATTGATACGGTTCTAACAAGAGCGGAGCAAAGCGGCATCAAACCCACCGAGATTATTTTCAACCAACGATGCAGGCATCTCGGACAAGCCAGTGTCAGCGAAGGTGTGGTGACACTCCGTGCGGGCAAAGCAGACTTTTATTTTCTGGCAGTCTTCGATCATGAGACCGGACATCTCTTCGACTACAAAGTTAATCGTGATTTGGTTGCAGCAGGTTCTACTTCGGCAACTAAGACGGAGGAAATCTGGAGGCAATGCGTCAAGGATGCAGGTGGCAAACTGCACGAGAAGGCCGTGAAAATGGGAGACAGGCTTCCTGCCGGAGATGTCGATGGTCTGATCAAAGATATTATTGAGAGTCCTGAATTCGCATCATATTCGAAAGACCAGATAACTAAGTATCTCGCCAGCCGAGAAGAGCTCATGGCGGAGATGTTTGCCCTTTACAGACATGAGCAGAGATTGAGGGCGGAAGGACGTCGACCTACTTACAAAAGCCTGATAACAGATGTAGTAGGAATCAGAGGAGATGGACACCGTGCTGAAGTCATGCTTCACTTCGAAAAAATGTACGAGCACTTGCGCGCTACAACCTTCAATGACTTCTCGGTTCAAAATGCGGCCAGAGAGCGTTTCATGTCCTCGACAGCCGCAGGCAAAGGTGCAGACGCGGCAGCACTGCATAAAGCATTCAAAGATCACGGTGGCGGCTCAAAAGAGTTTCGTGAAGCATACGAGCAACTGGGCAAAGTCAACAAGCAGCGAGCCCAGGAAGCGCTGGTAGATGCAATATTCTGCAAAGACCATGGTTTGGATTCAACAACATTCGATCCAAGCAAGCTGAAGGGAAATCTAGAAAAGCAATATCGTATGTTCCAGCGCTTTACGACGGATGGCTACAAGGTTAGTGCGGACGTAAGCATACCCCCTAGCGCAAGAGGCGTCATGGAGCGAGCTTTCAAAGCATACAAGGACGGGCTTTCCGTAGTTGAGTCCTTAAGTGCGAAGCGTACGGATGGTGCCCTCAAGGATATCGTCAGGACACACCTGGCCGATTTCATCGCTCAAAAGCGGCGACATCTTAGCGCAGAAATATCGGATGCTTATCAGAATGGTCGCGACAAGTTAGATCCACACGGAGATCTTGACCAGCCTTATTCGGTGCGAAGAGCCCACCGAATGACCGAGGAGGCCGTGATGGGTGACCTCTTCAAAGCATATCTGCGCAAGGAGTCGCTTGCCGCGCAAGGAAAGTCCGAGTCGTTCGAGGCGCTTTTGAAACGCACGGTAGGAGATGCGAGGGCTGAGGAGCTGAAACACTTCGACCAACTCTGGCGCGAATTGAACAAAGAAGTATTTCCCGAATTCAAACGCACTGGTACGGTCGTAAGAGAGGATGCTGGCGTGGGTAAACCAACTGCTGCGGATGCTGCCACTGCAGCCAGACCAGCAAGAAAGCCTGGCGCCGAGATGTTGAGCGTCGATCCAGCTAAGCCAGACGACATTCTAAATTGGCTTGACGTAAAGGCGGGCAAAATAAGCGGTCGCATTGGTGAGGGTTTAAGAGGTGCAGTTGCCGACTCCATGTCCACCTTGCGTCGACTCGCCGAGCAGGGCAAGGTTTCTTCTGCCGCCGCCAAGGATATCGCTGACTTTATTGGCTTGGCCGCAAACCAGGGACACACCCTCAACCCTAAAAGCGTAGAAACATTGGCTGGCGTCAAAAATTCGGCAACGTTGCTGGAGTTGGATAAGCCTACTACGGGCCGCCTCGCCGACTTACTCAATATGCGTTTAGTCGATGCCGACGATGTGACCAAAGGGCTAGAGAATCCTGCAAAGTTTGCAAAGTCGCTCGAAAAACTTCACGAAATTCGTAAACGAACATTCTCCGAGCAGGGACTGGATATGCTCATCAGTCGAATGGAAGGTAGAGCCTCCGGTGATACCGCCATAGACGCCATTCTCTCTCCCGCGTTTTTGCGAAAACTGAAGAATGGAACAGCGGATGAGATACAGCTCTTCCATGAGATTGCAATCCTTCTCAGCAGGCACGAGAACGGCACATTAGCTGGAGTTCCCGATGCATTGCGAATGATGCTAGTGCTCGAGCCTTCGGCCGCTCTTCATGCATCGACCATACTGAAGTCGGCTAAATTGCCGGACTCGCAACTGCAAAAAGTCCTCGCTGACATAGCGGCTGTCCCTCGATCGGAGCAGGCGACACTAGCGCAAAATCATTCACGAATTGTCTTGGGTGGCGGCGATCCAGCGATCCACGCTGCAATCCTGGACGTAAAGACCCCGGAACTCAGAAGGGCGCTCGTAGAAGCGGCTTCGCGACAAAAAAACGTGGTGTCCGTAGACCAGATCGAGAAGATTGTTGCGGCACATGGCTCGAGCAAAGCGTCGGCTTCGCTTATTGATGCAGTTTTTGCTCGGCAGTCCGGGGATTTCAGGGCAGTGGAACTAATTGATGCTATTGTCAATGCGAAGCTATCCACAGAGGAAATGACCGCCTTGCAAAAGGTTGTCACTAACAAAGAAATGTCGAGCTATCATCTCGAGGTACTTGTTAGGTCGTCGGCGGAAGGAAGAAAGGTTCTTCTAGATCTTGTGAGTACGGGCAAGGTCACCAATGGCGATATCATTGCAAAACTGGCCGAGTCGAGTGACAACAATGTAGTAATGAAAGCAATCGGCGCAGGCTTGATGGATGTCGACCAAGCCATGAAACTTCTCAACAGCAGCAGTGCCCACAACGAGAACATCCTGGTCATACTGAAGGCGCAACTAGCTGGGAAGGAAAAACTGAATCAGGCCGACTTCGCCAGGCTCCTACAAGATACAGAGGCCGCCTGGGCTCATACTATGAAAATTTCGCCGGACTTCCATGCCGATCCGGCAAAGGCAAAGATTCTTCAGGAGGCTTACGAGTTGGCCAAGACCCCTCGGGGCAAGGAGCTTCAAAAGTACCTATTCGACAAGTCAGGTGTGTCTTCAGCGTGGGAGCGCGACAGCGGGTTTAAGTGGCGCCGAGAGCAGCTAGTGGATCTCCTGAAGCAAGTGAAAGAGAAGCCTGAGCACGCAGGCGAACTTATTCGCGCTTTTACTTCCGACCCGTTGCGTTATGGAGCCTATATGCACAACCCTGCCTTGCTCTCAATGCCTAGAGACAGCTTTGTAGTGCTCGCAAGGGGTGAAGCAAAAACCTCAAGTAACTACGAAGATTGGACAGCCCAGTTCGACACCGCCGCTAGATACTTCTTTGATAAGGCTCGCGATAACAGACAGCTTCATCTTGTAGTTGTTCAGAAGGACAAGGTGAGTGACGCCTTGTGGAAATGGGCGAATGAGGATTCAAAGGCAATGGATCTTGGCAAAAAATCCCATTGGGTCGACCCACTGGCGTACACTGCGCCTTCTGGAGAGTTAGAAAAGACATGCCCTGCTGATCTTTGGAAGCCGTTAAAAGAAAAGGCGAGTCACTATTATGTCGATCTAGATTAACTTCGCTCATCGAAGGTTTGGTCGCAAAATTGTTCTCCAAATTAGATTGCAGCAACCGCACGCGAGCTGACTTTGAATGACCAATTATCCTGCGATAGAGGCTTTTCCTTAAGTGTCGCGGTACGTTAGACATGTTCACCGAGCTGCTAAAAAATAGAAAGATATTGTGCCTAAAATCAGTCTTGTAAAAAGTCGGATTAGGAGAGGCCGCATGTCAAACAGGAACGATGCGATGACATCCACGTACTTACCCAGTCTCCTGATTGTTGAGAATGAAGACCACGACAATCGACGGTGCAATCAAGTTCAAGAAGCGAGTGCCACTGAATACGGAGCGAAGGAAAATGAATCAGATGGTGTGTTTTCATCTTTAGTATCCAGATTTCATCAAAGCATTGGCTTCGGACTTATGGACGATTTGATCGAAAGATTTGATTTTGCCCCGTGAGTTAATTAACGTGGCGCAGAAAACCAGGCGAAGAATGGTTCGCCACCGGACAGCCTCGATGTTACGTAACCTCCTCGATGTGACGTTCGTAATCGGTCGAAGAGAGACATCCTGAAATGTCAAAAAGGTCTAAAAAGCTCAAAAAAGGTCGAAAAAGCTCAAAAAGGCCAAAAAGGTCGAAAAAGCTAGAAAAGCGAGAGAAGCCAGCGGTGTGCTGACCTCCCTCGCATAATCAGCGAAATTCGCGATTCGGTTTACCCACGTTTGCGGCGGCGCTTGGGCCACCAGGAGTCGTTGCCCGTCAGGTCGCACTGCTGATGTTCGGCGGCTTCCGCTTGCAGGGATGCGGCTTTCTTGCAGCGTTCGAACTGCTTCGCCAGCCGGGCGACATCGACTTTGTCATCGCGGTGCGCCTTGTTGTGCCTCGCCACCCGCTGCTTCAGACCGTCGAATTGATGGTCGTGGTGAAATCGCCTCCCCAGCATCCTCAGCAAGATGAGCAGGCGCTCTTGCATGCTCAGGTCGCGGAGCTGGATGTCCTCCCACAGCTTGTTCAGCTCGCCGACAGTGAGCGTGTCAGAGCGAATGTCGTGGTGCAGACACTGGTCCTTCATCAGTTCGTTGAGGAGGTCGTCCTCAGCGCTGGTCCAGATTTTGCACCAAATCTGGTGCGCCAGGTGCGCCTGGAGATACTCCTCGTTGCCGGCGAAGTGGTGGTAGCAGTGACCGATCACGCGGCTCAGAGCATCCTGCAGCTCCTGGTAAGTGCGGATCAGTTCGTCGGGGTAGTAACGCAGAGCCCGCATGGCTTCTTCGGCTTGTTCGTACACCACGACCACTGCCTGTTCCAGACTTCCCGGCCGGCCCACCAGGTCTTGAATCTTTGGATTGAACACGTGGCGAAAACCTGGCGCGGAATCTTGCCATGCTCGCTCGGCGGCCCCGTCTAGCTCTGTCTCGTCCTCCCGAAGCTTCCGCGCGCGGACCAACAGTCCGAAGGCCCAGGCTCCTCGAGCCGTCAAGGTCTCGCCGGAGCTGATTCCACCCCGTTGCAGGGGAGCTAGCGCCGGCCACAAACCATCGAGCAGTCGCACCAGCTCCGCATCTTTGCCTACCAGCGAGGCGCGTTGCCCGAGCATGGTATCGAGGGCGGTGTGGACGACTTCCAAGCGTTCCGAATCCGACATTGACATTGGAGGAACCTCCGGTTATGAGTTTCGGTTTTCCAGCACTCTATAATCGTAGTTCTGCGTAATAGTTAGGGGCTTGCCTCTATCGGCAAGGGCGCAGAGAAGCGGAGCCACCCGAGTTAACGAGTGGCTTGTGCTTCGTTGTTGGCTGATCGACGAAGGAGCCGAGGGCGCTGACTATTGCTGCGTTCTCGAGGTCTGAATCTCAGATGGCACTAGTCACACCAGCCGGTCAACCGGTCACATCTTTGGCGAAGAAAAGTGGTACGTCGCCGAAGACCAAAAGCGTGGCAGCTTCCGTCCTGGAGTGGCTCCAGGTCTCAATCCGGAAGCTGCCGTGCAACAGCTAATCAGCCAATGTTCTGCGGCTGATTTCTTCCAATCAGGTGAGCTCGAAGCTCTGACGTCCCTGCGGAATGGTCACCTTCCAGGACAGAGCGCGTTCGATGTGACCCTTGAACTCCTTCAGGGCATCGTCGTCTCCGTGGACGAGGAAGATTCGGCGAGGCTTGCGACGGAACTTGCGGAACCAGCCGATGAACTCGCTGTAGTCCGCGTGACCGGAATAGTCGGGCATGTATTCGATCGTCGCGTTGACCGGGTAGACGGTACCGTGGATGGTGACCTCTTTCGGCTTTTCGTTGACGAGCGAGTATCCGAGCGCACCGGTGCCCTGGTAGCCGACGAACACGACAGTATTTCGTGTGCCGGGCAGACGTTCCTCCAGGTGAGCGAGAACGCGTCCACCGGCAGCCATACCGGAGGAGCCGATGATGATGGTAGGTTCCGCGATGAACTTGGTCAGCTCACGGGACTGGCTCCACTTCCGGCATTCGGTGAAGCGAGGGGGGCTGAACGGATCGATTCCCTGCTGAGTCAGTTGTCTGGCCGCGCCGTTGAACAGGCGACGGTGCTTGCGGTGAACCCGTGTGGCCGCGATTGCCATCGGGCTGTCGAGGTGAACCGGCATGTCGGGGATTCGTCCCGCCGCCATCAGCTCCCGCAGGTCGTAGAGCACAGTCTGCACACGCCCGACCGCGAAGGCCGGGATGATGATTACCCCGTATCCGTGGACAGGGTGTTTGCGCTTGGCGCGCTCGTAAGCACGGTTGATGACGCCGGCGAGGACGTCGAGGCGCTTGCGTCCCTTGTCGTGCAGCTTGTTGCCGTAGGTCGATTCGCTGATGATGTAGTCAGCGTCCCGGATGACCTCCAGGTTCTTCAGGTACGGCATGTTGTCCCGGCCGATGTTGCCGGTGAAGCAGATTCTCTTTGCGCCCTTGCCGTTGCCGATGGTGACAGTGACGACGGCAGCGCCGAGAATGTGGGCGGCTTCCGTCAGACGGAAGGAGACGTCCTCAGCCAGACGGTAGTTGCGGTCGTATTGCCAGCACTTCACACGTTCGACGGCCGCTTCGGCCTCGTCTTGAGTGTAGAGCGGCGCGATCTTCTTGCCGCGATTCTCCGGCTTCTTCTTCTGGTCTTCCGCCCGCTTCTCTTGCAGATGGCCGGAGTCAGGGAGGAGGAAACGGAGAAGGTCGCGCGTGGCAGCGTGGGTGTACGCAGAACCAGTGAAGCCGTCCTTGATTAGCTTCGGCAGGTAGCCGCTGTGGTCGATGTGGGCGTGGCTGATGACGATGAAGTCGATGTCCTTGGCAGTCAGTCCCTTCGGCAGGCGATGGCAGGTGTTGACCTCGTCCTTCTCCTGGTGGAGACCCGCCTCGAGCAAGAAACGTGTGACACTTTTCTCGCGGAAGACTTCCACGAGGATAAGCGAGCCGGTAACTTCACCGGCCGAACCCAGAAAGTGAATCTTGACTCGCGGTTGGCTGGGACCAGTTTTCTTGCGAGTGTCAGTTTTAAGCAGCAGCGGCGCTCGGTCACGCGATGGTGACACGAAGCGTGGCTGCTTCGGTGTACGGTTTCTCATTGTCGTTGTCCTTGGTATCGGCTCGGCTAATGGGCGAAATGCCAACCAGCGCCGACGTGAATGCGAGACATAACAAGAGAGAGCGTCAGCCACTTTGAGAGTGCGAGACGCTGGTGATTGAAATGCACCTGATCCGTTGTGGATCATGCTCTTGTAAGAAGGGCAGAGATGTTGACTCGCTCCCTTCTTTCGAAACGGGTTCAAACAGAGATAGAGATCCAGTTCGAGGATGAAGCCTCTAGTAAATGGAGTTCTTGGATCTTTCTTTTCTGCTTGCCCGCCTGAAATTCCTTGTGTTGGATTGAAAATGTCGTATATGCACCAACGTAACAGCGTTAACGATCTATTGACAATCCGGTGAATCCTTTACAGGTGCTAATGTTCGATGTGCTTGTGAACTCATGTGCTTCTTGCTAACTCTTATTTCTCAAGGGCACTCGACAGTTCAAGAGATCAAGCAACTAGATTGATCTGTGAGGGTTAGGAATGGTTAATCACAGTTTGCCCTTGTTTCGAACTTAGCGGAGGCAGGATAACTTAGCTTCAATATCGACTATGTCATGATTATCGCTAGGTGATACTGTCTAGAATGCTAAAGCTGTGAGGGGGCTTTTGGGGGTGGCACTTGTGGCGTGAATTGATCGAGTCCAGATGGCGTGAATGTAAGTTGAGTGACGCTGTTGTGGCATCGCAAAAAGAGCTTTGCGAGGACGAGTTGAGTATGGCATTGCCGGCAGTGCTCAACCAGTTTTACAGACAATCGAACGGTCTTGTCGGTCCCCACGGAGACATGTTCGTCATGCCTATCCAGAAACTGGTCAAAACCAACATCGAGCACTGGCTCAATGACGATTATGAGGATCAGTACATGCCGCTCGAGTCTTTACTGTTCTTCGCCTCGCGTGGAGACGGCGACTTGTTTGCGTTTTCGATCCTGGGAGAGAAGATTCAGGAGAACAAGATCTACCGCTGGGAGCGAGCTACGGACAGCCGAATCTTTTACGCGGAGAACCTGGAGCAGTATCTCTACAAGCGCTGGAAGTGCTTTCAGGAAGACAATGAGCGCTTCTGGGATCTGGCAAGGGACTGCAAAGACTTCGACGACTACAAAGTTTTCCTGCGCTGGTGCCGAGAAGCGGACCAATCCTCCTTCGCCTGAGTTGATGGTAAAATGACCCGGCCGCTGTCGATTCGTTATTGACGACTGGGCCAGTTTCGCTCATTTGCTCGACACAACCGATGAGGCAGTCCAATGACGACCGCGCCCCCAGCCCGATATTCGCCGCCCTGGATCTTTGGGATAACGAACATACCGTTCGGCGTGGCAGGAACCTACTCAGGCGTGGCAATGCCTTTCATTTTGCGCAAGTACGGCGTACCGGTGGAGACCATTGCCGGAGTGGCGGCCTTGTCATTTCTTCCCGCTGCCTATCAACTCTTTTGGGCTCCGGTCATCGACCTGGGCATGAGGCGGCGAAGCTGGTTGATTCTCTGCTCGTGTCTGGGAGCTGTCTGCCTTTCGATGACGCTCGTCCTCAAGTTGCCTGAGCAGCTTCTCCAGTACCAGATCGTCATGGTTATCGGCCAGGCGCTTGTAGGTTTAGTCTCGTCATGCAACGGCGCCCTGGTTTCAACAACAGTCGATCCTGCAAAACGCGGTCAGGCAGCAGGATGGGTCAATGCAGCAAACCTCGGTGCTGCCGCTCTAGGCGGCGGAGTGGTGCTGACGCTTTTTAACACTGTATCTAACGAGGCTGCTGCAATTGCACTTTTACTGATGATCATCTTGCCCTCCTTGGCGGCACTTTTGATCGAAGAGGCACCGCCGATCAAGGAACCGCTGTTGAAACATCTTGGCAAGATGGCACGAGAAGTATGGCGGGCCGTGCGGGCGCGCCGTGGGTGGACGGGTCTTCTGTTTTGTATTTCTCCGGTGGGCACGGTGGCGCTGACCAACTTGTTCTCCGGTCTTGGCAGCGATTATCACGTCTCCAACCAGTTAATCGAATGGATAAACGGCTACGGAGGCGGCTTCGTCACCGCCGTTGG
>CAYTDR010000153.1:0-11798 GCA_964436185.1 uncultured Candidatus Obscuribacterales bacterium
CAGCGGTCGATCAAATTGAAGGACTAGACAAGTTTTCTTGATTAGCCACCGCGGGTAGCTCTAACCAAAAACAGCTACCGCGTTCAACTCCGGCGTCGTATCCGATCTGCCCATTTTGTGCGCTAGTGAGCATTTTACAGATGTACAATCCGAGTCCGCTGCCCTCTTTGCGAATCTCTGAAGGTTGATCAAGTTGACTAAACTTGTTGAACAGTTCTCCGACCTTGTCGTGTGGCACCCCCGGCCCCTCGTCGATCACCTCAAAACGCACTAGCTCGGAATGTTTTGAAATAGCGTTGATCGTAATCTTTGATTGTGGAGGGGAGAACTTAATTGCATTAGAAATCAGGTTCACCAAAATTTGAATAGTCCTCTCCTGGTCGCATTTGCAAAGAACAGCGTTACTCAAACTTGTCTCGATGGTGAGCTTCTTCCGCTCAATCTGAGAACTCAATGCGTTAACAGCAGTCTCCACGATTTCTGCGCAAACTGATTCGCTCACATGCACTTCAATGGTGCCGTCTTCTATTTTTTCAATATCCAAAAGCGTGTCAGCCAGGCGTTTCAGCCTCCCCGCCTCAGAATACAGCCGTTTAACACGCTTGGTGATCTCATTCGGAAGGAGGTCCGAATCGTCCAGGATTACTTCTAAACCTAGCGAAATCGCTGTCAGCGGCGAACGCAAATCATGCGACACCATGGCCCGCATGGATTTGCGTATTTCATCCAACCGATTGCGTTGATGTGCCATCTTTTGAAATGCGGCATCCAATTCGGCGATCTCGTCTTGTCCATCCAATTTACTGTGGATTACCGAGCCCTCAGCAAAGTGCGCCATGTTTGCCATCAACATCTCTAATCTGGCTAACGTCTTCTTGTTAATCACTACGGCCAAAGCAATCACCAATAGAACATTTGCAAAAACTGCGAACAAGACGGCAGTGCGAATATCACGTCGGGCAGCAACTGAGGCTGGACTGAACTCCTGAGCTTCCGGTCCATAAATTTCTCCAAGCTCAATGACTTCGAACAAAACAGTGTCAAACAAAACCTTTGTTGACTCAATAAAGTCGGTGCCTTCCAGGTATACACTGTGAATGAGCCTATTCTCGGATGTGGAATAGGAACCAGCAAGATCTTTGATATCCCGAACCAGTCTATCGACGTTTGCGGACAACCTGGTCGTCAGCTTGGCGGCTTTCGGATTATTCCTGGACAGATCTTGCAGTTGAGCTAAAGATCGAGATAATTTCTTCGATAAGGGAGCCAGATGATCGATGTCACTTGCAGACTGAAAGAAGCCAGGTGCAACCACAACCAACGCGATCTGTCCTAGCAGAGCCTGTGCGTCCTTGCAATTGTTGACGACTTTTTTGGCGATCGATTCTCTTTTGGCAACCTCGTCTATGCGCGCATATGTCGCAAAAATCATGATGGTTGTGATCAACTGCAAAACTAGCGGAATCAATAGCAGGAGCGAAATTTGGTGACGCAATTTCACGATGCTCTTTATCCTCCTGCGCTTGCATGCGTGAATCTTCCGGCCCTCGATGTGGGACCGATTCTCGTGATTTGATTCTGCAGTTTGGCTATCTCCCGCTCACAGTTAGCAAGTTCTATGGTCTGCTTAGAGAGTGAATCCAGCGTAGCTTTAGCTTTGGTCGGCTCACCCGCGGTGATGAACAGCTGAGCCAGCAATAGACGAGAAGAACAATGTAGGCTAGCAAAGTGTTTTCTCGGTACTGCTCGTGGTGGCAACATCGACCACTTACAAGCAAGATCAGTCAAGATCAAATTTTCCTCAAGGGAGAGCTCGCTATGAAATCCCTTGAGGAAATCTACGATCATTTTGGAAGGGGTCTCTGCCACCTGCAAAACGTATTGAGGATCGAGCCCTGGATCATTGCGTAGTCGCTCTAAGGTTTTGGTCACTTGATCCAATTCCAGCTGAGCGGCATCCTCTTGTTTCTGTTTATAGTGCAAATCAAACAGGCATAAGTGTCCTCCGATCTCCAAGCTATGCAAATTTCTACGGCGGGCCCTATCAATCAGCAGAGATACGCTCTCTTCGCAGTGCTGCAACTTGCCTGTTTCTTTAAGCTCTACACATTTCGCTACCCAGCCGCTCCAAGACTGGAATACCTTCTGGCTAGAAGGGAACAGCTTGCTAGTCAACTCCAAAATTTGTGCACTCAGGTCAAGCTCTCCCCTTTGGACTGTTGCCAATGCGGTATCACAGCATCTCGAAGCAATAGTCTTGCATACATGGTTGAATTCCAGAGTTCGCCCTTTCAGATCCGCTTTCACGTTTCGCAAGCTACGCAGCAATCTTTCAGGCTGACGGCTAGTTCCTTGGGCGATCACAAGGGTGTCGAGGCAGCTCAGGTAGTGTTTGCTGCCAGGAGGAAAATGCTTTCGAACAATGGCAAATGCGTTCTCCAAAGACTGAGCGGCAGAAGAAAGATCGCCCATGGTGCTTTGAACAGCATAACATCGTCGCCAATAGCGAGCCGGCAGCATCGGATCATCTTTCGATGCAGAGAGTACCGTGGCGCGAATTTCATCCAGAATTCGCTCTGCCGTCTCAGGTTTTGCATCGCGTCGATAAGTTTCTGCCAGGTTGATCTTAAGGTCACAAATCGACTGAGCGTCACATTTCTCGCGCTGAGCTTTCGTTAGTGCCAGTAAGTATAACGACTCCGCTACATCATATCGGTCGTGCTCAAGGGCAATTCTTGCGTTCCTACTAAGGCTACGCCAAGCATCAGTGGAATGTGACGGAGAAAACATTGGGCTAGATTCTGCAGCATGGAATTCAAGTGACAACTGCCAAACAATCATGGACGCCAAAAGACCCAGCAACCTTATCGTACGCTCGCTGAGCCTCTCTCTGCGCATTACTGTCAATATTTGACGGACTCCGGAATTACCGATTCTAGTACCAATTGTGCCAATTTTAGTTAGCTATAAAACAGGCAAGATCTAACCTTAATGCCACAAGCTGCTGTGACAGTCACAGTCCAGGCCAGACACCTTGACGGAATTGTCGGCAGTTTTGAGACAGTTTTGCGATTATCTTCGTGCTAGCCTCCAGTTGAAAACGAGCGCCAGCCTGTGTGCACCTGAGTCGCCACGACAATAACGAAGACTGACCTTCAGAAGAACGGGGTGAAAAATGTTTAAAATTGCCATCCGCATCGGTTCCAGAACGACCGTATGTGGGCAGAGTTCAGGTTTAAGCAGATCTACAGTGGGTATAAGTATCCGTAAAGGAGGCACTCACTGCATGGCGAAGATTCTCTTGGTAGAAGACGATGAGGTGCTGGCCGGCCACGTAAAAGAATCGTTGACGGGCCGCTATGGTCATCACGTAGATCACGTCATTGATGGCAACGATGGGCTTTACTGGCTGACCTACGAATCTTTTGCTCTGGCCATTCTTGATTGGAATCTTCCCGGGCTAGCAGGAACCGACATCTGCAGGCAGTTTCGCCAGAGCGGTGGTCAGACTCCCATCCTCATGCTAACTGGAAATGACCAGGATCATCACGTAATCCAGGGGCTGGATTCAGGCGCAGATGATTATCTTGCCAAACCTTTCAAAATGGACGTGCTCCGAGCGCGCATGCACACGAGCAGTTTACATGCTGTCAGCAGTCATCAACTGGGGCATACGGCGTGAGTCTGTAGGCGGACCTAATCCTTGCGTTGGCGTGCAGCGCTATGCCATAAAGGCAAGAGAACGGTTTCTGAGCCTCGCTGAGCTTGCCGCATTGCGTGATACGCTGTCGGTGGAGACGCCTACCTATCGAGACTTCTTTCTGATGTGCCTCTATACGGGTGCTCGCAGGGGAAACGTTCTATCAATGAAGTGGTCTGAGATAGACCTGGACCTGAAGATGTGGAGCTTCTCCAGCAAGAATGGAGACACCCAGGTAGTTCCGTTGAGTGAAGAAACCATCGAAGTTCTGAAACGCCGTCAGGCTGCGGCTCCTGATAGTCCTTTCATATTTCCAGGCAGTGGCTCGACTGGGCATCTGATAGACCCCAAAAGAGCTTGGATGCGCATCACCAAACGTGCCGGACTCAAGGACTTGAGGATACATGACTTACGCCGTACGCATGGAAGCTATCTGGCGATTCAAGGCGAGTCGCCCTACATCATTGGTAAATCGCTCGGGCACCGTGACCAGCGGAGTACAGCAGTCTATGCACGACTGAACTTGCAGCCAGTGCGCGATGCTGTTGAAACTATGCATAAGGCATGGTCGGAGAAAACTGGCGTGGTCTCCACGTCGAAGGCGAAGACAGGAAAGAAAACGTGGGTCAAACAGGCGACTCCTGAGTACGAGCCGTCATCCGTGAACGATATCCTCATTGAGGCGAAGATTCTCTCTGCCATTAAATCCGGTGCAAATACAAAAACAAATTTCATCAGAAGGTTGGTGGCGGTGGCGATCTGAGAGTCAGCGCTAGCGAACTTGATGCCATTCTTGAGGACATGATTGAACGCGAGCTGATATACAAGTATTTGGATGACAGGAAAGCTGGGCTGTGGATTTACGCCATCGATAGACGATGAACTCACTTGTTAAATTCAGTTTCTCTCAGCCTCTTAGGCACGTCTAGAATCAAGTCTCCGATGTTGCACGCTGATAGCGCTTAAGACCCGTTGTATTCGGGATAAATCTGCAATTTCTTGGGGCGTGAGGTGTTTTTCAAACCCTTGAAGTATCGTCATGATGTTGGCAGCGTTACTTTGAGCGCTTGCCAATGGTGCCTGCTGACGTCTATCTCGTATGAACTGGAGATTCTTTGAGTCCAGATAGAATCGTCTCACGTTCCACCTTCCTTCAGGAGTTAGGCCCTTCCACTTCGAAGATGATTTGTCGATATGAATGTCGATATCATGCCTGCACGGATTAAGAACGTAATGTCCTTTTTCACGCTGTTCCTTCGTAGCCCAGTAACCAGACTTGGCGGCAGGTCCATTGCAAAAGGCGCACGAATAAAAGAGATTTTCGTAGACGCACTCTAGCATTGGGTACTTTGACTGAGGAACGTAATGCTCTACCTGAAAGTTGTCTTCCCCTGCTGACTCACTCTCGTATACTTCGCAGTATACACATGCGTACAAAAATTCCACACGCAAGAACGGCTTGTATTCTCGATAGTTCGTAAACTTCTTTGTAGGCTTAACCTGCCTGGTTATCTTCGCCATCGAGGACCTTCAACCTATCCATTATTTTTGTGAAGACGTTTAAGAGCTCTTCGTTTGTCTCGTTCAGCAGGTGGATCAGGTGGGGATCTAAGTTCTGTTGAGCACTTTCATAGTCTTCTTTCCGGAAGACATCTATCTGTTCGTTTAAGTGCTCCAACTCAGCCATTAACTTAGGGTCTTCTTCGCCTTCTTCGAATGCGTCAAGCGCGTTAAGGACTAGATTTCGCCTCTCAAACACCCAATCTCTAGTGGTGCCAAATGAATACAGGCGACTAGTCTTCGCAATAAACTGCTTAGCTAGGTAGTAAAGCTCTGGAAGATCGGTTTCCTCAGGAACATTGAAAACTCCTTGGGAAGGTGCTTCATTTGATTGATAAACCAGAAGTGGCTCGGCACCAATTCGATACCAATCTGAATTACTTGGATAGTGACTGTAGGTAGCTTGGGAAGGAACTCTGTAAGTCATTTCTAGACGCGGAAGATTTCCACTCTCGAAAGCTAATTGCATCGTCGAACGAATGTCTGAGGATTGTTGCTCTATACCAATTCGATACCAGTCTGAGCTACGATATGAATAACTACCGTGTCGAGGAGCGCTGTGAGTCATCATCTCGATACGTATGGGATTTTTACGTGCGGATAATTCTTCGCTCAAGTCGCTCGGAGTTGTAGTGGCTTGCCATTTCAGAGCAGTCAAATGCGCAAAGCGTTGTAGTCCCTTCAAACCGGTCAAATGCGGGTAATCCGTTCGCTCGGCAAAAAGAACTTCTGGCATATGTTTCACTCCTATTGGTCTAGTCGAGCACCAAACGTTTTGAGGGATCTTTCAAGAATTTCGCTCTTTGCGATTGCACGATCTATGCACGCTTTCATTTCTAGAAGCTCTTCGGTGTCTAAGCCCACAAAAATTTCATCATGCATACCCGAAAGGTGTTTTTGAAAAACGACATTCATAGTGTGAACTACTACGGCACCAAGAGGTTCTGTAACCTCGTCATCTGACTCAAAAACGGGCCGAATGTCCGTAACAATGCGCATTCTCGTGAAGTTTCGCTCATTGAAAGTCTGGAGATCATTCGATTTCATCATCCGCCCGAGAGGGAAGTTCGCGGACAAAGCTTGCCGAAGCAGTTGTTTTAGGGCTAGAAGTTTGCCCTCTTCAACAGCTTCGTTATGGTGCCTCTGATAGTTCGAACTGACCTGCTCTATAATCTGGCTTAGATATGGTCCGGTCGTAAGCGGTTGGTCTGTGAGCGACAGATGATGCCGAAACAGCATCATGAGAACAGCGATGATAGTCCAATCTTCATCTGCAAACCGTTCATCTATAAAATCACCAATGCGGCTTGAAGCTGGTATTGAAGCGAGTTTATTCGAAATTTCATCAATCCGTTGCTGTGGCTGCCCTAACAATTCAACCAGGTAATTTATGGCTTGAACAGGAGGCGAGATTATACGCATAAAACCATCCCTTCCTGAAACTTACGGTATTTTGTGCAGTTTAGCGCACAACCGACATACGGCTATCATACGGCCCTTTCGTTCACAAGGGAATCGAATCGCCATTACCCTTCAATAACGGCACTGCGCTCTTAACCAACCGCGTGCATTTGGTTTTTCAATTCTAATATATCGCCAATGAGAATTTAACACGGGTAGACGGGACCCACGCCGGCAGTCAAGAGATAGTTCGAAGCGCGCGTAAGCAAGTCAAACTACCAGGGGCCTAGAGAGATTCCCAACCGGAATGAATGTCCTATTCAACAGAATCAATCTTGGCAGTCGCTTTCATCCAAGGTTTAGCTACCAGAGCATGCGTATGCCCCCTGCAAAGCGCTCTGAGCAGGTCCAGCGAGCCCTTACGTGGATAACATTCCGACACAAGTTTGCAATCACCACAGCCACCTGCTCGCGCTCCTGTTGAGTCTTCGCCACTCGTCGCCTATGGTCCAGGTAGTAAGCACAGCCAACGTCCGTTTCTTGAACTTCCCATCAATTCGAACTGTTTCCATCAGCCGAATTGAGGTGCCGACATCGCTTGTTCGGTTGACTCCTGGCTATGTACATGAGCTCACCCCTTACCAAACCAGCGGAAGTGTCCGATTGTGAGCGCCTCCACCAGTGGTAGCGGTCCGAATCGACCGTAGAGGCTGAGAATGAGTGACGCAGCTTCCAGACGCTCCTCACGGGTTTCTGCCACTCGCCGCAGGCGCAGAGCCTCTTCAAGCTCCTGAAGCCGTTCTTCGCTCCAACTAATCAGATTTGCCAGCGTTCGTTTCTTGAACTTCTTGCCCACACGAACACTCTGCCGTAACACCCCGACGCACGAGCCACACCCGCCTAAAGAATGCCTAGGGATGCGGCAAAATCGAGCCAACAGCACCGCATACAATGGCACCCGACTAACCGCCCGATTCGATTAAATCCAGTGATAGCGAGACAAGAAAGCTCGTAAGTGGCACCCGAATTATTCTCCGACAAAATAAAATCTTCGCAGAATTGGGTTCGCGCATCCTTAGGGTGCAGCACCCTAGCGCCTGCAAGTCCATTCCGGCAAACTCTCGAAACCCTGATGAATACTAGTGGGCGATGACGGATTCGAACCGCCGACCTTCACGGTGTGATCGTGCTGCGCTACCAGCTGCGCTAATCGCCCATTTGCGTGATAAACAGCATTGTAGACCATCGGTCCGCATTCGACCATCTTGTTTGTCAAATGCTTAGCTTCTGAAAGACTGTCAAGGGTTGGTCTGCGACCCTGATAGCGCCTGCAGGCGGACATCGGAAGCACTTTTGAGGAGCAGTTTCGACCTCTTGACCAGATTCGGATTGGGCGTGCTGCAAGCCTCTCCTGGAATGGGTCCGTATTGCGTGACTTTTCGCATTAATTCACGGCAAGCAGACTTAGCTCCGCCAGGAGCACTTAAGTAAATTTCAGTCGCTCTTGAATGCTCTCCGGAAAAGTCCAGAGCAATTCCCAGACCCATTTTGGCGTCGAAGACTTCCTTTTCCGATGGGTTAGACAATTGTGATTGAACGCTGAGCGAGCGTTCGTATGCCCTAACAGCGGCTGAGTATGCCTGCGAAGATTGGAGGAATGTAGCACCAATCTCAGACAGCATTCGAGCCTTATTGGCATCCGGAGGAAGTCCATCGCTTTTACTGGCTTCATACAGTGCGGCGCCAAACAGAGTCAAACAGCTGCTGATGTCACCATCCAGAAATGCCGCACGTCCACGGCAGAAGCACTGCGCAAACAGAGTGTCACCGCGCATTCCTCGTGCCAACTCACTTACGGGTAGCTGCTGCGCCTTTGCGTGCCGAGTCGCCGCGAGGCGATAGTGTATAGCCAGCGCGGTTTTTCCATGAGCACTGTAAAACGCTGCAAGCTGCCATTCACCGCGGGCATCTGCTAGAACCTCTAGAGAACGCTTGTAGATCGACTCCGCTTCGGCGTATCTCCCTTTGCGGTCGTAGAGAAACGCAAGATCCCGAAACTGATTGGCGACAAACACTTCGGATGTTGCAGGGATGGGACAACGGTCTACGACCAAATGTTTGCGGACATGTTCCGCCTGCGCAAAATTGTCGGTTGCTACCTGAGCGAACGCAAGAGCAAGATACCGGTCAAGGATCCCGTAGAAACTGGCTTTCTCAGAGCCGCTGGGCATTGAGAGCCGACTGATTGCTTCGCTCATATCACCTGCATACAGCGCATGATACGCTGCTCTGACGTTTGGTTCAGCACCCCAGACTCTCCGGCATCCGGCGGGGACTACTAAAACCAATAGAATCACGCAGGATACTACTTCTCGAATAGTCTTCATGGTTCGCGACTTCTCATTTCAAAGAGTTTGCTGAAAGTCTACAATTCCAATGTTGAGCAAATGTTGAGCATACGAGTTACAGTTGCTGCACAAACAGTTGTTTCAGCGCACCTCATCGAGCACGTAGCCGACACCATAAATGGTGCGAATTGTTGGTGCGATCGACTTGGGAAATAGTTTCTGTCGCAATCGTGTAATGCACACGCGAACGGTGTGCGATGAGGCGTCCGTTTCGGAACTCCAGACGCGGTTAAGCAGTTCTTCGGCACTAAATACAATGCCTTTATGGCGAATCAAAAACTCAATCAATGCGAACTCCTTGGGCGTAAGATCGATCAATTCTCCGTTGCGGGTTACCTTTCGAGTCGCAGGCATAACAGTGATTGGACCAGCGGTAAGAACTGTCGCCTGGTCGACGGTTCCGCGCCTGAGCAACGCTCGAACGCGGGCAGAAACTTCCCTGAAATTGGGAGGTTTCGTAAGATAGTCGTCTGCTCCGGAATCGAGTCCGAGCTCCTTGCTTTCGATCCCGGCTCGCCCGGTCAGCATAAGAACAGGCGTTCGTCCTCCATCCAGGCGATAGAGTCGCAGAACAGTGACACCGTCGAGGTCAGGCAATTGCCAATCCAGAATGATAGCGTCGTATGGATAGGACTTGAGCCACTCTATGGCATCCTTACCAGTCGCCACGGTTTCCACCACGTGACCCTCACGTCTCAGCCAGACACTGAGATCGTCTGCGAACTTCTCGTCGTCCTCTACAAGCAGTATCTTGCTCACTAGATGCGTCCGATCCTAACCATGCGGAACCACTAGAGGCAATACCCTTTCCACCGCGCGACTAAACCCGTTCATCCTTGGTGACTGGAAGAGCTCCATGTCGGATGAATGCCGATTATACCGCCGATGGTGAGCAGGCTGTCGAATACGATTCGCCAGAAAACGAACGACATCAGCGCCAGACTATCGACATCGTTCGAGCGAGGAGGACAGTGGAACGTCAATAATCATCCATTGCCCACTTCGATTGACGACTCAGTTAGTTCGCGCGAGTGGATTAAACCATGCCGATTCTCCAAAAATTCGAACTGGCTGCATCAGCCCCGGACATCTGCATAGCGTGGAAGTTCAATTCTCATCCGTTGCCACTCGATTGTCTGCTCATTAGTTCGTCAAGATATCCAGAATCCAAACTGGCGGCATCAGCATCAGACAACATAAGGCACCGTTAAATCAGTCAGTATGCGAACCTTGACGATCCAGCTATAAAACCCGAAGTCCAAGACTATATTCATCATATTCTGGAGATTTGCAGATTATCCTCTGATTCCAATCGGCGAGTAAAAAAAGAGCATGCCACCTACCACGAGGTCCTGTCGTAGACGGTTGCATCTCTGTTGCCAGTAACTTGCCACGATGCATCCCTACGCGAACGCCGAGTTTCTGAGTTGAAACGCCCTCACTGAAAACGCCGGACACCCCCAATTCTGAGTGCAAATGCCCCCAGGAGACCGGTTCGACCGCGAAGGGACCGGAAGTTCTCCCCGCTTTCAATCCACCATCCAGCCAGGTTGCACTCTTCTCTCAAAGTGCCTGTTCTGCACGATATCGTACTACTGTTACTGCCAAGTCGCTCTCGATCTTTTCGAAAGCCCATATCATTATAGACTCGGCTTTCTCCTGGTCAAAGCCACCAGATCCGGTGCCCAAAATCGGAAAAGCAAGGGATTTTAGCTGCTCCTTATCAGCAAGCTCAACGGCATTAACAACGGAATGATAAATCGACGCGTCTGTGGCTCGCCAAAAAAGATCAATCGACGCCACGTGAATTATGCACTTAAACGGTAACTTGCCTGCAGATGTTCTTACCGCACCACCAAGGGGGATCGGTCCCATTCGACCGACTTCTCGAAATGGATCTAATCCCGCTCTCTCTTTAATTGCACCAGAGACACCATGTGGAAGTAACAGCCACCACGGAATTACATTCCTGTTCCACGGATTTACAATTGATTCGGTAGGCTGGGTGAGCAGATCACCGTCTACGATGCTTATGTCCATGGTTGCTCCTCACAAACAAGCATACAAGAATGCGCCAACAGCAAGGACAATAATCAATTATCAGTTGAGAACATACGTTACGCGCCCTAGACCAGTCAGTTAGCTTTGAGCTCACCGCGAGCATCATCCCGAATCTTGTTTGAACGCGCTTGCAGGATGTTCGCCTCTTTCCTTTTTCCCAGCGCTGCATACAGATGGGACAGGCTGGTTAGCGTCACTCCTACCTGCCTGGACTGTGGACCAAACGCCTTCTCTTTAATAGCAAGCGCTCGTTCGCAGTACGAGCAAGCCTCTTTCAGTTTTCCTTCTCTCTTGTAGAGCACGGAAAGGCTATCCAGACTCTCTGCAAGGGATGGACTGGTGGCACTGGCGGTTCGCGCCCTGACCGCCAGTGCGCGTTTGTAATAAGATTCTGCCTCTGAGTACTTCTTTTGTTGCATTTTTACACAGCCAATGTTGTTCAAACTGGTCGATACATTCGGATGATTCGGACCGTAAGCTCTGGTCCAAATTGACAGCACTTGTTGATGACATTGCAGAGCAGCGTCTAACTTGTTCTGCTTACGGTAAAGCTCACCGAGACTGTTCAAGCTTGTGCCTGTGTCCGGATGGTTCGGACCCAAGACCTTTGCCGAAATCTGAAGAGAACGATTGAGCAACGGCTCAGCGTCCTTGTATTGCCCACGTTC
>CAYTDR010000154.1:0-2962 GCA_964436185.1 uncultured Candidatus Obscuribacterales bacterium
TTTGCTTGCTTGACAAGCCTGGGCATTGCATAGTGCTTTAGGCTGGTTTAGAATTTAAAGACTGAAGCTGTATTCCGGAGTAGCTCAGCGGTAGAGCAGGTGACTGTTAATCACTTGGTCGTAGGTTCGAATCCCACCTCGGGAGCTCAGTAAATAGAAAAGGGGCGAGACGTCAAAGTTTCGCCCCTTTCTTTTCGGCTCGAAATGGTTTCGCCGCAGACCGCCCCTCTTGAACTCTCAGGGTAAGTTCCAAGGCTAATCATATTTATTGATAGATTAGACGCAGTTGAATGTTACTTGTGAACTGGCCTGTATACTGTGCATTGTGGATTATGCTGCTTATGAAACACGTTTTAACTGCGCAGTAACTATCAAGCTTCTGTGAGGCAGAAATGGGTCTATTTGGAACACAAAAAATCAGTCATGGGGCGGCGGACGAAGCTGTCGGTATGATTGAGCAATACTTCCGTCGTAGAGGATTGGATCCAGCCCACCAGGCCCTTGGAGACGCAAAAGGTTATGGTTGGTGGTTGACCGAAGGCAGCGCGAAGATCTACGTGTTTGTCCAGGAAAGCCCGCACGGAGCTGTTCTTCGCATTACTAGCCCTCTGGTTTTCTTACCCGATCACAATCGTGAGCCCTGCTATCGAAAATTGCTCGACCTAAACAGCAATTTGAGCAGTTGCGCATTATCGACCCATGACGATATTGTGCTCGTTGTCGCGCAACGACCGACTTTCGGACTGATTCAGGAAGTGTTGGAAGACCTGGTCTGGCACGTCGCTTATGTGGCAGATCTCCTCGATAACAAGCTTGCCGAAGAGTTCGGTTGCCGAATGTACACAGAGGAGCAGAATGTCAGCCGTAACTGAAAAGTGGGTGATTAGAAGTAGCACCTATCGATTGCGGCGCCTTTCCCAAGTGAGCTGTGGCATAATCAATTCTGGAGCGGATTTCAGAATTGTTTTTGGCAATTCTATCGAGTGTGAAAAATGATTTTGACGGAAGACGAGATTGAGTTTGTCGTTGACCTTGCCACAAGGGCAGGTCGGAAAGCCCATCAGATGCAGAACTTGACGATCAGCGAAAAGACTGGACCGAATGACAAAGTAACGAATGCGGATATCGAACTATCAGAGATGATCGTCAGCGCTATGGCAGAGCGCTTTCCAGGCTATGTCGTCATCTCCGAAGAGGATCAAAATTTTCCGCAACCGTCTTTTGTTGACAGAATCTGGATGGTCGATCCTATAGATGGAACAGACAATTACATCCGTACCCGCACCCAATATTCAGTCATGCTTGGTCTTCTCATTGATGGCGAGCCTAAGTTCGGCTTTGTCTACTCACCTGCAAGAGATATCTGTTACTTCGGCGGACCGGGATATGGTGCCTGGAAGAAAACTGCTGAAGGCACTTTCCAAATTCCTCCAGTTAGTGAACTGGGCACGTCTCGTCGACTCATGATGGGCTCGCGGGATCGAAAGAAAAACCCATGGGTGGAGGCGATCAACGATGTTGAATTCGTCTACTCAGGCAGCGTCGGTTTGAAAGTCGCTCGCATACTCAGGGGTGACGCCGATATGTTCATTCACTTGAGTGGCAAATTGAAGGCTTGGGACACAGCCGGTCCCTGCGCAATAGCGATGGCCGGGGGTCTGGAAGCAGGTACCCTGGAAACTGATATATTGCAATTCGAGCTCCCCTCCGTTTACCATAAGACCTCGGTGATAATCGGAAGTAAAGTCTCACTCGACTGGTTCAGAGAACATCTCACTCAGCCGGTATGAGGCTTAAACGAACGAGAAACTATGACAGCACGCAGCAAAATTGAACCAAAAGTAGATCTAGTAGTGGAAGCTGCTGGATTAGATCGCCTCTGTGAACATCTGGATGTATACAAAGTTGGTGCTTTCGACTTCGAGTTCATTCCAGAGCGGACCTACTTCCCCTTACTTTGTCTCGTACAAGTATGCGTCGAAGATACTGCATATATTGTTGATCCTCTTAAGTTGAAGGATCTGATGCCCCTCTGGGAGCGAATTGCCGATCCATCGGTGAAGTGTATCTTCCACGCAGGCAGTCAGGATCTCGAATTAGCATACGGTCTGTCCGGACTGGTTCCGAGCAATATTTACGATACCCAGATCATGGCTGGTTTTGCCGGACTTGGATACTCCGCAGGCTACGGACGACTACTCAGCCAGGTACTCGAAATCGAGATTCCAAAAACCGAAAGTTTCAGCGACTGGCAGGCGAGACCACTTTCCGAGGCTCAAATCGAGTACGCGGTCAACGACGTCATACATCTGGAACCGCTTTGCAATGACATAACAAATCGACTTATCGAACAGGGTCGATTGGAATGGGCGATGGAAGAGTGCAAAGCCTATGAAGATCAGGACACTTATGAGCGCGATAAAGAACAAGACTTTATGCGCATCAAAGGGGCTAGTTCGCTGACGCCAAGAGGACTTGCTATCCTTCGTGAACTCTGGTGGTGGAGAGATGAAACTGCTCGCCGGATCAATCGACCTGCAAGAAGTGTCCTTGCCGACAGTGGCATGCTCGAGCTGGCAAAACGCCGTGTTGATTCCTTTGATTCATTGAAGAAAATGCGCGGGCTGCGCACGGATACCATTAAAGGATTCGGCAAGGAGCTGTATGAAGCAATCATGGCTGGTAAGGCTGTGCCTGAGTCAGAGTGTCCGGTTTGGCCAAGTGGAAAGGTCCCATATAAGACCGAACTGCTTGCTGGTGATTTTCTCTATTTGATGCTCAAGTGCAGAGCCATGGAAATTGGATTGGCACCGGAACATCTAACAACTCGCGACGAGTTGCAAAGCCTCTTGAAGAGCCACAAGTCCGGTACGCTCGATAAGGAAACTGCTGAATTCAGACTCTTGAAAGGGTGGCGATACGAGCACGCAGGACAACTGGTCCTGAGCTTGCTGGAAGGTAC
>CAYTDR010000154.1:2972-11770 GCA_964436185.1 uncultured Candidatus Obscuribacterales bacterium
GTGCAAGTCAAGATTGCGAAAAACGACCGCAGTATACTTCGGCTCGATCTTTCTTAGCGGCAAGGTTTCGATTAGGCGCTTCGTCTGTTGCGACATAGAGATGAGGCTGATTTGCCACATGTAACTTACAACTGTGCTTTCAGGTGAAACGATTTGTTGTACTGGGTTCTAAGTATTGCCAGTTGCCATGAGATCTTTGGGAAAATAACAGAAAAAATGAGGACGATGCAATAATCACCCATATGGGTGACCAAGCCATCCTGGCAGCGACCCGGGGCTCATTCTGCCCGAATCGCTTGCCAGTCTTCAATTTCGGTAGTGCGAAAGACTTTCCCAACCGTCGGATTTAGTGGTATACGTAGTAGGATGTGATGGGGAGTGAAACCGCTAGACGCCTGTCTCTAAAGAATCTCCAGTCCTGAGGAAATCTCTGGTCGAATTTGTAATGGCAGACAAAAACAAAAATGAGAAGAAGCCCCTTATCTTACCTGGGCTCGATTACCAAATTTCGATGGTGCTCAATAAGGATGATTTGAGCGAGGGTGATTTACCCATTCCGAAAATCTCTTCTCGGAGAATTCTGATTGTCTATTCCGCCGAATCAGTACAACAGAAGGACCGCCTGAGCGAAGAGTTCACTAAGTATTTTTCCGGTGAGCTAGAGGTTAGTTTCGCCTCTCCGGAAGAAATGCAGTCGAAGTATGTCAAAGAAATTTTTGATCTGATTGTCATTGAGCTTCCATCACCCACATCCAACTGGATCGAGGTCTTCCACTCTGCCCGAGCCATTTTTAGGGATCTACCCATCGTCATTCTCTCGGCTTTCGAAGTGAACGATCTTGCCGTTCGTGCGTTCAAGGATGGTGCTGCAGACTTCGTAATCAAAAGGGGCGATGTTTCTTCATGGGGAAACTCCTTACTCCTTTGTGTCGAGCGCACCAAAGCGCAACAACTCAAGCGTGCCTCCATGAAAATGGAAAAACAAGCAATACGAGATGCTTTTGAACACTCACCGGTGCTTATGATCCGCGTGGACAGTCAGTTTAAACTGCGAGACTGTAATGCCTTGTTCGCGCGTGAGATGAAGAGCGATCCGCGAAGCCTGAAGGGACAATGTATTTTTGAACTCGTACCTACATTGGACTCAGCGGCGGTAAAAAAGGCCATTGGAACAGGTGAAACGAGCAAAACCCGTCTTGTCACCGAGGAAGTGCGTCAGGGGAAAGCTCACAAGAAGTGTTGGGATCTGTTCATCTGGCCTGTGTACCGAACTTTAGGCCATGGTCCGGAAGTCATAATCACAGGCGTGGACGTATCCAAGGAAGTGCTTTTGGAGAGCGAACGCGATGAGTTTATCGCCGCTCTGGCTCATGATCTCCGGAATCCGATCGTGGGTCACAATATGGTTCTTGCTAAGTTGCTCGAGGCACCGGCCGATGAATCCATAAAGACTTATTTGGATACCTTGCGAAGAAGCAACGTGGAGATGTTGTCCTTATTGGACACCCTCATGAATACTTATTCAATGGATGCGCGCCCCCGCGACCAGGCTGCCAAACCGGTCGACATGGAGAAGCAACTCGCGGAGCATGTATTGCTAGTATCGCATTTAGCATCACTGTCGAATAAGCAAATTATATTGAACATTAAGACCGGATCAAAAATGGTGATGGTAGACGAGTGTGCTATGTCCAGAGTGATTTCAAATCTCCTGTACAATGCCATTCGCCACTCTCGAAATGATACTGAGATAGAGATTGGGTTGTATTCAGAGGGTGAGTTGCTTCTATGTGAGGTCAAAAACAGACCTGAGTCTCTCGTCATGGAAGAATCTCTTTTTGAACGATTCACTAAATCGAATTTGAAACCGCATTCCTCCGGCTATGGGCTGTTCTTAACGCGCAAATTGGCAAGAGCGATGGGTGGCGATGTTTCATACACACGCGGCACTGATTTGGTGACATTCACTGTCAGCATTCCACTGTATGGATAAGTCTATTTGAACCAGCGATTCAGTTGAGGATTCTCCAGTCACCATCAAGCGTTAATTCACTTTGCTGGAGGTTCCAGCGACACGACATGACCCTGCGCCTGGTGACTGTTAATCACCGGAGCCCGAGATGCGTCGAGCATGATGCATTCATGGCGGAAACCTCTTGAAGGCGAACGCCGGCTGGATTAACGAATCTTGTCTGCCCGGGTGTATTGAGGTGAACGCCTGACTTTTTGACTTCACACCGCCTGTGGTGCAGCGTGAAGTATCTCGGCCTCCATATCGGCGGTGATCAGTTTATTGAACTCGTCAGTCTTTGCTCTTGAGATGGCCTTATATTGGTCTAGTTGCTTCTGCGCTGCCACGATTTGATCTTCGATCTCCTCAATGGTCTTTTTGAACCTGCCACTTTCGCCGCCCAGACTTTTGACATTCTCCCTGGCGCGTTTCTGTGCATTCTCGAGTTCTGCGATTTTTGTTGTTATCTCCTGAAGTGTTCGCGCGGTATCCAGCAGTTCCTGTCTCAGTGCCTGCACCTTGAGGAGAAGGGTCTTGAACTTTTCATTGCTGTAGTTCTGTGCCAGGATCCATTGTGTGTAGGCTGCGGCTGGGTCCAATCCATGCATGTGATAGGTAGTCGAAACTGTTCGTTCTTGCGACACCGGAAGTTTCAGTCGGTTCTTACCTTCGACTTCTACGCGGAAGCGAACATAATTTTTCGTTGTCTCCTCCGGCTTTTGTGTTTCGATCAGATCCCAGCCCGTTTCCAATAAGTGTTCGATATAAACGATCTTTTTCTTGTCGCTTAGATTCTCAATGTCGTAGCTCTTCGTGGAAATTTCTTTGTTGTACATGTAGAGGATGCTGTTGGCCAGCCGCAATTTCCAAATCGGTTTGCGATCCAATTCGTTTTTCGTCACTACGCTGACAGATTGGTCCAGCGCATAAGGAAGAAATCTGGTGTCATCCGGTTTGACTACATCAAGCAGGCATTCGCCTGCATAAGCGCCCTCCTCCATGACCGTAACCGGTCCCGCCTCCAGTGTCAGTTCCGTTGTGTTTTTCAAACGAACAGTTGCATATGGAAAGTCTTGATTATGCTTTTCCTGGTAGAGGGACACGCGTTCTCCTTCTACATATTGCTGTACCACTGGAATCAGAGCCGAGCTGTTACGAGGCACCGTAACCGGTTCTCCAATTTTGTACTCGAATAACTCGCCTTTCTGAGAAGCCTCCAGATTCAACTGTTCTTCTCCGATATTTGCCATATAGCTCGTTTCCGGCTCCGACCAGGCCGCATGTCCGCCAGTTATCTCACCGATGGAGTCATACATCATTGCCTGGGCCTGCATTGGAGCTGGTGCTGCTTTCCCCATCATCGCACCCCCCATCGGCGGAGCACCCGGAGCTCTAGGAAACGCCTGGTCGCGTCGGGCTCTCTCTGCCACGAAGGGACCCGAGGAGCTCACGCCTTGCGCTGAGATGGTTCTTCGAGCCGGTTTGATTGGCTCGTAAAGCGGTTGGATAAACGACACTGGTGCAGCAGAGACCAATACCATTCGAACTTCGGACCAGTCTTCCTCTTGAATGTTGTCTACAATGGCCAATCCCTGCAAGAGCAGCTTTTCATCCTCATTGAACACAAGTCTGTAGCTTGTTTTCCAGATTGGTGACGGAATTGAGTAAGCGATCGTGAGCATGTGCTCGCCGGAGTCCTTGATGTCGACTTTGAGAAGCTTGCGATCCTTCTTTCTCACCTTCAAGAAAAGGAGTTCGAGCTGCTGTTGAAGCTCCTCGGCCATTGGCTTGTCGCGGATTTCGAGACCTTCAATCGCCGAGAAGTTGACTCGTGAGACGACGTGGTCCTGGCTCATGATGAGCAGAAAACGCTCGACGGCTACTCCGTCACCGCAAACTGTATTGGCGCTGTCGACTCCGACAATGCGGCCGGCAATCTCTTGTCTTGCCGTTTTCACTGAAACAGGTGTCCCTTTGATTTGCCCCAGCAGGGCGGCTAGTCCTTCAGCTCTTGAAAGATCGAAACCGAACTCCGAGAGTCGTTCGGCAAGAGGCTTGGATGATTCGTATGTGACGGCGGAGACCTTGCCACCGCCCTCTCGCAGGACGATGAGCGACTTGAGCATGTCATCGATCTCGTCAGGACCGCACTGCAACTCGACCGTCGCTGGACCAGTTACGCTTGACCTGCGTTCGAAATAACCCATGCCATGTTTGTAGAGAGTAACTTTGGTTAATGGTACGTTTGCCAAGACGTTGTTGTCAGACATGCTTATTCCACCTTTGCCAATATGTGCTTTATCCAGCAATCAAGCCCGTTTCTGCCTGAATTCTTCGGAGTCCTTGCCGGCTCATTCGCGCTAAAATTGATTACAAGTTGCTCATTATCCCATGTAAGAACACGAAATACTGAGAAATGATGAGTCTAGTTCAACGTTTAGCTGTGCAAAAATTACAGAAGATAACCATCAATATTTCTTGGAAGGAACCATGAGCGTCGAACAAGATCCCAAAACCAAAGATGTCAGCTTCGCTGAGACTGCGCTGAGACTGAGCGGAAAGTCGGAGGAAGAAGCCACTCGAACTGGAGCCGTAGACAGAGCTGACGATCAAGTAGAGTCGCTCTTTGCTCCTCAGTATCAAACAATCAACAGTCCGATCCACAAGGCTGTTTGGAACTACGAAGTGCCACTGGATCTGTTCTCAACCCCCAAACAAGATGCAAACGCGCATGCCCTCCCGGCGATGGAGATCTCTCTTGAAGTTCTGCGCAGACATCGTCGCGAGAAGACCAATTACGACGAGAAAGGCAAAATCTCGGAGAAAGTACTGCAGGACCTGGCGAAAGCGGGTTACTGGGGTCTTTTGATTAACAAGGAGTATGGTGGCTCCGGCGTCACTGTTCGCCAATACATGTCCTTCCTGACAAAGGTGGCATCTATCGAGCCGACAGCAGCCGGACTCTCCTCCGTGCATAGTTGTATCGGAGCTGTTGACCCGGTCAGCACATTCGGATCGGCAGAACAGAAAAAACGGTTGCTGCCGAGACTGGCATCTGGCCAGGCGCTTTCTGCGTTCGCATTGACCGAGCCGGCAGCCGGCTCCGATTTGACTGCTTTGAGAACCACCGCAGAGTTGCGTGGCGACCACTATATAGTCAACGGGGAGAAACTGTTCATTACTAATGCGGTTGAAGGTCGAATGGCTGGTATTGTCTGTCACGTCGACAACAAGCCGGCGGTTCTTATCGCAGACCTGCCACCTCAGCAAGATGAGAGCTTCAAGATTGTTCGGTACGGACTGCATGCCCTTGCCCGTGCACACAACAATGGATTGATTTTCAAAGATTTCAAAGTTCCCAAGGAAAACCTTCTCAAACCCACTAAGGGAGATGGTTTGACCGTTGCTTATCACGGGCTCAACCTCGGACGGCTTGCCCTCTGCGCGACAGCTTCGGGTGTGATGCGCTTGATGCTGGCGAACATGTTGCCCTGGGCTCATTTCCGAGAAACCTACGGCAAGGCTGTTGAGACACGCGAGTTGGTCAAACGAAGAATCGCTCGAGCGGCAGCGCTCATTGCCGGTGCGGACGCGCTTGTTGCCTGGGGCTCCTGGTTGCTCGATCAAGGTTATCGCGGCGAGCTCGAGTGCATCATCGCCAAGATCTTTGGCAGTGAAGCCGAGAAGGAATGCGCCATCGAACTATTCATGAAGACGCACGGCGGTCGTTCGTTCGTCCACGGTCATCTCTTCGGCGATAACGTCCATGACTTCCTGGCACCTTGCATATATGAAGGCGAAGGCGAGATGCTGGGCATGGCGTTCTTCAAGTCACTTGCCAAACAGCACGGACAGATCTACTTCGAGCCCATCGGTCTGGCTCTTCAGAAACATAACATCAAGAACTTCAACCCTGGTAATCCGGCACACGCCTGGGCCCTCAAGGGCGAGCTAATGAAGTACTCCTGGTGGTATGCCAGTACTCTAGTAGCAGGCAAAGACGTTCGCTTCATCGATGGCATCGATGAAAAGCTTGGTAACCATATCAACTATGCGCTGAGCGAACTGCAACAACACGCTCTCGACTTCTCCGGCGCCATGGTGACTCATCAATTGAGACTGCCTGATAGACAATGCAAGATTGCTGAACTTTCCCAGAGAGTCCAGGACACAATCACTATTCTTGTCACTGCATTGTGGGCTCATAACCTCGGCGACAAGGTCATGAGTGCCGCAGCCGACATTCTCTGTCAGGACCTGAAGCGAAAGCTCACAGGCGAACGTCCAACCGACGAGTATTATCGCGATACCCGCAAATTGGCAGACATGATTATCGAAGGCGAATGGGAAGAGCTGCGTAACATCGAGAAAGCAGACATTCTCTTCTCCTACGAAAAGCGCGCCAACAACAAGAAACCAGTTAGCGCCGGCGCTTAGGTTTCAACTATCAACGACTAAGTCAGTTTGAAATAGTGCTTCCCTTCGGGAGGCACTATTGCTTTAAATACCGAGTGATACCACGAATAGTATCATGAGTGTATATGCGCTAGCTGCCGATCGAGTCGAACAGATCTATACGTCCAACTCGACGACAATCGGTGTGTGATCGGAAGGTCTCTTGTGCTTCCTTGGTTGTTTGTCAATCCATGATCGCTTGCAGAGCGGCTTCAAATCGTGGCTTATCCAGATATGATCGATGCGGAAACCCATCTTTCGCTGAAACGACAGCGCACGATAGTCCCACCACGTGTAGTGGCCTTCTTCTTCATTGTGCAAGCGAAATGCATCTTCGAACCCCCACTGTTTCAAGTGGTTTAGCGCCTCACGCTCCCGCTCGCTTACTAGAATCTTTCCTCGAGTACCATCGGGGTCGTAAACGTCTCGATCTTCCGGCGCGACATTGAAATCGCCGCACAGCAATGCACTTCCCAGCGGCTCGCGATTTCTGTCCAGGAAGCTTCTCAGACCGGTTAGCCAGTTGAGTTTGTGTTCGTAACTTGGCGTATCGACTATGCCACCGTTGGGAACGTATGCGTTCATCACCGTGATGCCACCAACTTTCCCGGTGATGAATCTTGCGTGCTCAGGAAGTGGAGATTCTAAAAAATTCCGTTCGACATTTTGTATCGGTGCGTCCGCTATGATAGCGACGCCGTTATATGATTTCTGACCGAAAAACTCGCAGTAATAGCCGGCTTCTTGAAATAAGGCACACGGAAACTTGTCATCTTGAATCTTTGTTTCCTGTATGCATAGAACGTTTGGTTTGTAGGAGTTGAGCCAGTCGAGTATTTGCTCTTTCCTTATAGAAATAGAATTGACGTTCCAACTTGCCAGAATCATTTATAAGAGGTTCCTTTGCGCTAATAGGGACTTGATTATATGCATTGTTCAGGTTTCTCTTCTACTTATATATAGGTAGAAGAGAAGCACCCCCCGACCACTGAGATGATCGGTGAATACCGCACCATTCCTCAATCGAACAAACATTAGTACAAGCATACTGTGAGAGAGATTCTAATTGAACATAAACCAATGCAAGACCCATATCGTTTAATTAGGGATCCCTACAATAGTTGCCTCGCTGAGTCAAGGTTTGTAAATGCGCTGTCCATCACCATTGCAGACGAAATTCTACAGGCTGTCGCTGAACGCTACCAATCACATCCAGAATGCAGACCAAGATCTACTAAAAATTTTTGACGCGGTACTATGCTCCGAAATTTCGTGTGCGCAACATGCTTTCAGCTTCGCTACAACAAGCGCTTGCAAGCCGTTTTGCGGGCATTGGATGCTGCGAAGGTTGCTTGGTGTCGGTTGGGATGTTTGCGCGCGTACCACAGCCTCGCTGGATGCCTCTGCTGTCTATTCGCCTCATCGGCGGATTCTCGTGGGGCTCCAAACCGGCTCAGATCAAGCAATTCAAGAGAATCGCTCAACAGCAGTTATGGCATTCAATTCAATCCTTCGCGAACAGTCCTTTACTAAAGTTATCGATCAAGAGGAAGCGTTTTTCCCCATACAACCCTGAAATGGTAGGTCCGTAAGTCGACCTAATCATGGTTCAGTACTGGGTTTCGACGGTACCCAAAAATGCTGAACTCTTCCTGCGCAAAAGCTTGAAAGTCCAAATGCGAATGTCCACAGGGAATAGATTAACTCCTGATACGCACCACGAGTGGTACTACTCTGGCTGCAAAGTAAGACCATACTCCGGCGCTTCGATGATTTTTGTTATTCGGAAGAGCGCAACAAGAGCGCGAGTCCAGGTTTCAAGACTTCTGTCAGATCACACTTAACTGCAATGTGTTGCTCAGTGATGCTTTGGAGATGTCGTGACAGAAATACACAATCCAAAAAAATGTGCTCCCGGACAACCCAGTCGGCATGCCGCTTAGCACACTTTGGTCGAATTGCAAGCGTGCCTATATGTCTCATCGTGCTACCAATATGTATATATTTGTCTTACTTATAACCCGGCTTGCCGTCTTAGTCTTACGGTAGTTAGGTTTGCAACTTTCGAAAATAGCTTTTAAGTCGTTTCAACCTAAATTGAGCATTTATGCCCCTTTTAGACCTTTACGATATCGATTTTGGTGTGTAAAGTGATATGTCATCGACGGTGGTTAACTGATCCCGCTTCCCACCATCTTGCGGTTACTGACTGTTAAGTTCCGCAAAGTCCCGGACCCCTGATGAAACGTCACCAAGTGGTCCAACAGATCCCTGCGTCTAAAAATCAAGAGGAAAGCCTATGCCCAAGAAAGTACTAATCGCGCTGCCGCCA
>CAYTDR010000155.1:0-11754 GCA_964436185.1 uncultured Candidatus Obscuribacterales bacterium
AAATGGCCTGGACATGTTTATGTCCCCTATTCAACGAACAATCGAGTCGACCCCTGGTGAACGCCACCAGGGGTGAATACCAGCAAAATCAGTCAGTGTCCACCGAAGCGGCCACCGCAGCCGGAGTGGCAAACCGGGGATCGTCGGGCTTGCGGAAACGCAGCCCTTCAACGCCCCAACGCCCGCACTTGAACTGCGGATTCGTGAGCCACTTGGTCGGCGCGATTGTGATCACGTCACAGTTGTCCGGATTGTCGATCGTGTCGAACTGCTCCACCGTCAGGTGCAGCCAACGCATGACGTAGAGTCGGTTGGTCAGACCATGAGCGAAGACATAGATGATACGACGCCGCGGGAAGAAGAGGAAATTCCGGCTCGTCCAGATCTTGCGCTTGAACTGATTCCACAACGAGTCGATCTGGATGCACAGTCGATCGTAGCAGTCAGCCGGGCTCTCACCACCTTCGAACCGGTAGTAGAAATACCCGTGAATCTTGCGCTTCGAATCCTGGGCATCGACGTCGCCGTAGCCGTGTTCGACTTCCCGCAAGAGCAGGTCCTCGTAATACGGCATGCCGTCGATCTCTTCTTCCGTGAATCCGGCCCCGAGCAGAACGCCCCGGCGCGTTTCACGAGTTCGCCGGTAAGGCGAGTGATAGATCATCATGGCGTTTTCGAACTGTTCACGCCCGATATCGCGACCACGACCGAGGGCTTGTTCCCAGCCGCGAGGAGTGAGGCGGATCTTATGGTCGCCTACCTCGTTGGGATCTTCCTCGCCGGTGTTCTGCGTCGACTCACCATGGCGGATGAGCCGCAGGACGAAATACTCTCGTTCCCTCCACCAGCGGTAGGCGAGCAGACCGAGACAAAACAGAATGGCAAGAATCACGAGCGTCATTGTCATGTCCTTGAAAAATTTTGGTGGTTATCAAGTCAGGGTGGCACCAAGTTTGGTGCTAGAGGGCCCCCGGGAGGAATCGAACCTCCGGCAGTGCTACAGCGCATTGCCACAAACTGCACTTGTGTGCAGCAGTCCTGACAGGGACCTTAGTCCGAGGTTGCCGTCGGCTTTACACAGGCGTTTCAACCTGCAAGCGGCACGCTGGTGTTTCCACCAGCGTTTTGACGAAGGAGATCAACGGACTAACCGTGACGTCCTTGAAGGTCGTTGTAGTCCCCGGCAGGACGGCTCCGCTGGAGCCGCCCCTGCCTCCTACTCATTCAAGCCGGCACCGACTTGATTAGCGAGGGGCGAGCAAGTCGGCCAGGGAGATGCGCTCCCGCTGCGGGCCGTACGGGGTGCTCACCCGGTAGGCGTTGAAGTTGCCGGCCGCGACGTCATCGACCGCCACCGCGAAGTCGCCGTTGATCATGGTGACGTTGTGGAGGGTGCGGCCCAGAACCTGCGACGGCACGTAGGGCTGGAGAGCCGCCGGGATGGCATCGGAGTAATGCACCTTGGTGCCCTTGGTGAGCCGGTGGCTACCGACCCAGATGGCGTGGTCCAGCTTCACCTTGGCGTCGAGCTCCGGCGCTTTGCCGCTGTGGCTGTCGGTGGTGTAGATCATGAAGTGGCCGGGGAAGCTCGGCGTGTACTTGTACGCGATCGGCTTCGAGGTCGGGCCGACGTCGTCGTTGTTGAAGCAGCCGAGGACGAACGGGCAGTCGTAGTTCTTCTCCAGGAAGTCGAACAGCTCGGCGTTGACCGGCGGGCGAACCCGCAGAGGCAACGACTGGACCGCATCCGGAATCAGCCCGGCGCGGGAGGCCTTGACCAGCATGTAGATGTCGAATTGTTCGACCTCCACGCGGTCGATGCCTTTCGCATCACTGAAGGACACCGAGCCTCGACCACCGAGCAGCCGAGGGCCGGAAAGGGCGTCACGAATGTCGCTGAGCAGGCGCGGAGTCTGGGCCGTCTCCTTGAGCAGCTCGATGCTGTCGAAGTCGTCGGACATGATGGGAATGACGAGCGCGTTGCCCAGGGGCTTCGAGGGCAGCCAGTTGCCGGGCAGCTCACGCCGCGGCTTGCCACCACCCGTCCAGTTGCGAGGAGCGGTGAGCCCCAAGCCGCCGATCTGAGGACCTACCACCCCGAAGTCGTGCGGAGCTGCCGAGAGAACACCCTCGAACCGCTTCGGCTTGCCGGCCTTGTTCTGGTAGAAAACGACGTGCTTGCCGTCCGCGGCTTCGTACAGACCGGTGACCGTCTCGGCGAATTCGATGGGTGCGATGCTGATGCACATATTCGTTGGCCTCTCGTTGAACGTGTGTTTGGAACGTTCCCGACGATTGGGATACGCCGAAGCAAAAACCTCACCTGAAGACTGCTTTCAAAAGCAATCCGAGCTGAATGTCAATAATAAACAGCTGTCTAGTTCAGGTGAGCGGTTCCAAATCAAAGTTGGGGCAAGAGATACTGCAACGGTAACTTTTCAGAGTATTCGAAACAAACATATGTAACTCGATGAAAAGCATTGTTCCGAATGGTCGGTAACTCAAACAGGACGAGTCAGCCACCCTTCACTGACAAGACTCGCACTAGAAGTTCTGATCTCCCTCTGAATAGTTTCTAACTTTGGATACCGCGCTCGCCTAACCCGAACATTCGATATTTGATTTCGCTCCGAGAATGACAATTTCGCAACGGCTCTCGCTCAGCTCAAAAGACAACAGCAACACCTGAGGCTGTGACCAAGAACTTTGATGTGCCGAGAGAGTGCGATGCAAAAAAACTCATACGCAGGGCTCGTAAAACAGCTTATTCATCAGCGTCTTCGCAGAACGATGAGAGAACGTCCACGATCCGACACTCGGATAAGCGCTGCCTGTAACGCTGTGTGAAGAATTCGAACGTGTGAAGAGTGGCAAATATTTCCATGCCATCGCCCCTAATTCCTGTTGCCAAGTGGTACAACAGAAAGAGCGACACCTCATCGCTCCTTTACTAATCCAACTCAAAATTCAAGTTCTTGGCAGAACCGCGGGGATGTTCCTATGCTGGAAGAAAAACACGAAGAAGCTGTGGTGTTCGACAACAATTTTCACAGACAGCTGTCAGATTTCAGGAATGAAAATGTCAGTCAGAACCATCCTGACGTCGAAATTCTCAATCAAGAGAACCTGAAGAAACTAAAGAAAGAACGCGTCAAAAGCATGCTCAGCAGCCTCACCGGCTTGCGAAGTTATGAGCACGAAGCAGACACAGAGCGCCAGAAGACAACAGCGAAGAACGAGCCGTCAGTGCTCAGACCGTTCGTCGAAACCATCGAGCACCTGGAGAGAATGACAGCATATGCGGTGAAAAACGAAAGACCGTTGACCCTGTGTGTCATCGCTTTTCCGGAACTATCGGCGGTGCACAATCTAATGGGTGAAGAGGTGCTCAAAAAGGTCAAAGACATGATGGCAAGGAAGGTGCTCGAATCGGTGCATCTCAACGCTTGCATCATCGGAGACCACACTGACGATCGTTTGATTTTGGTATTGCCGGAGATCCCACGCACGATCTCCAAAGTCTTCATTCGCAAGATTCAATCGCGATTGTCGGAAGAGTACACAAACTACAAACACTTTCGCATTCGCGCCTACGCCCGCATCGGCTTGAGCTGCATCCCCGATCACGGCGAAACCTGGCAGGAGCTTTTAGCAAGAGCGGACCTGGTCGTCGACTCACTCGTTGAAAAGACAAGAAAAACTTCCTCCTGTTCGTGAAATGCCGCTGCTACCACTACCGCTGCTACTACCCTTCCTAGTACTACCAACACAAAAAGCAACGCGCCACCATCCGAGGTGACACGTTCCTCCGCAGTCGAAGGACATCGAGCTGCAACTCGTCGCAAGACGAATCACAGCCGATGACCCTCTGCTCCTATGCACGACGAGATGCTCAACTCAACCGGCGACCAGCTTCAGGAAGCGGCGAGCACCGACCTGCAAGACAGTGCCGGCGGCTGGGGGACAAGGCACATGGAAATGAACGTCCTGGACCTTTTCCCCATCCAACCGCACACCGCCCTGCTCGATCAACGTTCGCGCCTTGCCGTTGCTGGCAGCCATGCCGGTTACCACGAGAAGAGCCACCAGCGAGACTGGCGTGCTCAGGGCATGCTCCTTCATCACTTCCGGGGCCTGCCCTTCGCGATGGACGCGGCCCCAATTGTCCAGAGCCCCGCTGGCAGCCAACTCACCGTGAAGTTCGGCAACCACTTGCCGCGCCAGTCGCAGCTTCACGGTCATCGGATTGCCACCGCCGGCGATGAAGGTGCCGAAGCCTTCGATCACCTCGGAGCTGACGTTGGTCGCCAACCGGAAGAAGGTGAGAATTAGCTCGTCGGAGAGCCGCATGCACTTCCCGAACACATCATCAGGCACATCGTCGAGAGCGATGGCGTTGCCGAAAGACTTGGACATCTTCCGCTTGCCATCAGTGCCCACGAGGATCGGCAGCATCAATGCCACCTGCGGCGATTGCCCGAAGTGCGGCTGAAGCTGCCGACCCATCAGGAGATTGAACCGCTGATCCGTGCCACCGATTTCCACATCGGCACGAATCTTGACGGAATCAAACCCCTGCAGCGCTGGGTATAGCAGCTCATGGACAGCCACCGCACGTCCGGCTTCCATGCGGTTGGCGAACCCTTCCTTGGACACCAGTTGATTGACCGTGATCAGGCTGACCAGCCGGAACAGCTCCGGCAGTTTCATGGCATCGAACCACTCGCTGTTGTTCCTCACCTCCACGCCGGCGATGTCGATGATGCGACCGGCCTGGCTCAGGAAGGTAGCGGCGTTTGTTGCCACATCCTCGGCACTGAGAACACCGCGCGTCGTATCGCGACCGGTCGGGTCGCCGATCTGCGCCGTGAACCCACCCAACAAGAGAACGACCTGGTGCCCGCGGTCCTGAAAGCGTTTCAACGCCCTCAACACGACGGTATGCCCCAGATGCAAGTGCGGCGATGTTGGATCGACGCCCAGTTTCACGCGTAGCGGTCGGGCTTCTACCCTTGCTTGCAAGAGTTTCGCGGCCAGGCCTTCGACACCGTCGGGCAGGATTTCTGCCCCACGAGCGAGAAGCTCTGCCTCGAGAAGAAACTCTCGCGGGATAGCGCCCGAGTCGGTAGTACTCATGGTAAGTATTTCCTCTCGGTTTTGATACGGATGGCCCGAGCTACGAGCGAGGAGACTCGCCCTCGCTCGTGTGCTTCGAGCCTTTGGGTCAGGCGCTTCCCAGAGCATGACGTGAATCCTATCCACCGAACGGCTGGCCGCAAAGCGGCCCGGCAAGCGTTCGTCAGACGAGAATCACCCTGGCGGCGCCAGGCTCGACATCGATTTGCAGGCGATCCGACATCGGGGAGAAGTCTCCGTCGATGTTGGGGGTCACCGGGCTATCGCTTTCGATGGTCACGCTCTCGGTGCGCAGTCGCTGGTAGTAGGCCGAGCGATCCGGACGCAGCAGCATAGTCCAGAACCCCGTAGACATCAGCTCGACGAAGTTCGTCGCGCCGATGTTGATGATGTCCATCAGTCCGTCCGAGGCGCTGCAGCCGCGAGACAGATAGGACGCCAGCGGAGGGAACGTGTTGGCGATCATCAGGATCGAGGACGCCATGCGGAAGGACCGCGACTTCCCCTGGTCTGTGCAGGTGACCCGCAGGTAGCGAGGCTGCAGCCTGGTCGCCGTACACATCAGGTTGAACACGTAGGCGGCCTGACCGAAAATTCGCTTCACGTCCTGGCTGACCTCAGCGATGGAGTCGGAGAGACAGCCGATGGCGGCGCAGTTGAGAATGCGTCGCACGTGCTCCCGACCATCCATCGAGCGATAGGTCAGACGCAGCAGGTCGATGGGTTGCGGGATGCCTTCCAGAACCATCTGGGCGAACCGATCCGGCCTGGGCACCGGATAATAGCTCCTGGCGAACATGTTGCCGGTGCCGCCAGGATAGGCCGCCATCGACATGCCGGTCCCGATGAGACCTTCAGCCACCAGAGAGATGGTTCCATCGCCGCCGTAGCCAATCACCGCTTCCGCGTTCTCCGCCACCGCCACCTTGGCGAGTTGCGCACCAGAACCGGGTTCGGGCGTGGTGGGATACTGCAGCACGGTGGCACCGCGCGCAGCTAGTGCATGCACCAGGGCATTGACACCAGCTTGCGACGAAGAGCCCCCTTTCGGGTTGAAGACGAGCGCAATGCGCTTACGCATAGGAGTTACTCCAATGGGCGAGTGTTTTGCGTACGTTCGTGTTTCTCAGCTCCAAGAGGTGCGCCACCGAAGTTCGGTACTCGCGCGACTATTGTGCTGTTTGTGACATCAGGTGTTTTTGGTGTCAGGCAGCAAACTTGCTCCTGCCATTGTTCAAGCCTGATTGAACGTTTTTACGCAGTGGATTGTTCGAAAACGACGTCTATAGAGCAAGAACACAAAGCGATTCAGACGACATCGTGTGTTCTAGAGCCAAGCTGATCAGACACGTGACCCGCAGGCGAGTCAGATGTTTGCAGGATTGAAGCTTTGAATTTGAGTGCCGGTCTACCGAATAAAATATAGAAGTGATGAATTCACCCTATCATTGAATGATAGATCTATCAAAGAACACTAAACGATAAGTACCTCGCTCGAAATCGAGGAGTAGGTAGAGATAAGCATGTAATTTAATGGTTATCCACAGCGGAAACTTAATTCGTAATTCCACCACTACAAACAGGAAGCAACTTAGCGTAGGTTGCACATGTGGCGATATGATCCTCATCTCCAGATTGACTGTGTTTTCACACAGCCGATGTGCAGGTTTGCGACTTTACCGCTGATTAGATTCCGCTATTCTTGTTGTAGAGCACATTTCAGCACTTGGTCGAAAACCAAATCAGGCGTGATGGCTCATCTGGTATCACAAGCGACTTACGGAAGTACTGATATTTCGAACTCGATGATAATTTCGCCGGAGCTTTTCGATCTGTTCGTAAAACTCCCATCGACACAAGAAGGAGAAAAAGATACTGTCGTAACGCTCAAGTAACACACCACGCGTATTATATTTTGGCAAGGCGAAGGGTTTAGAGGGCTGTATTCATCATGACGTTGGAAGCTTTTGACGGTCACTGCGAGAAACAACTGCGAGATACGGGAGTAGACAAAGCCGCTAGCCGGTCCTTGTCGCAGGAAGCTTCGAGCCTATTTTTGAGCGCCTGGGCGATGAGCAGCGAAAAGCTCCCCCAGAACAATAACAACGGCTCCGACTCAGGCAAAAATGGAATGCTTAACGGACTGATGGGCGGCGGCAGCAGCCAAATGGACAGCAGCGGCAATATGGTCCAAATGGATAAAATGTCCGGCAAACTCCTGACCCAGGACGAAAACGGAAAAACTATTGAATACGATTCCTTGAAAGATCAAGAAAGATCAACAAACAGGAATGCTATGGCTATGTCCACTCTGTTTGTAGGCTCGCCGCTGGCGCTGTTCGGCGCAGGCGCAGCCCTGACCTTAATGGATACAGCCCAGACCGGCGATCAGCAGAAAGAAACAGACAAAATCAAACAGAATCTCGAAGGCAAAGGCGATCAGCCAGCGCAACAACAGCAGAAACCCTTCCAGTCCAAAGGCTATATGGATGAACTGGTGAAAGCAGGTCTGCTTGGTTCAGCCATTGCCAGCAAGGAAAAACGAATTCCCTCTAATCACGAGCTCTACGGACTGATGGGACTAGGTTACGAACTCTTCCCGAACCAGGTTGCTTACGAACAAAGCCGCAAGTCCGAGAAAGAAAAAGAGAAGAAGAAGAAAACCGCAGACAAGAAAGCCGTGGTGGAACGTCAAAGAGAAGCTAAGCGAGTTTCTAAATCTGTTGAACTCAACACCGGCAAGCTGATCAAACGCAGATTGCAAGTCGAGAACGCAATAGAGCACGCCCAGGGTCAAGCAACTCTAGCCGAAGTCTCCAAACTCCACTCCGAACTCGACGTTCTGGACCGCGCTCTTGCCCGACTAGCCAAACTCGGACTCTAATCCTAAACCTGTTGTCTCACTTCCCAAAGCGCGACCACTCAGCTCGCCTTTAGAACAACACGTCCTGCAGCAGCCCACGCACAAAAACGTCGCCCAATAAAATATCAAAAACCGCGCCGACAGCTGAAGTTCGCCTGAGCAGCATACGGTCGGGTGTCCTGTGTTTAAAGCCGCCTGAAATCCTCGTTCCGTGAGCGAATGAAGTGGCAACGCCACGAAATGCGTGCCTTCAGACAAGCTGTGAGCCTCATTTGATCTTAGATCTATCGCGACTCCCGGAACCTCGTCCATCCAATCGATGATTCAGACCAGTGAACTTCTGATATCGCGAGTCAACTATAGCGAGCCAAGCTTCTCCTCAATCATTCCCACAACGTAATCAGCAAACGGCAGTGCGCAAGTCAGAGCTGGGCTCACAGCGTTCAACACATGCAAACTGCGAGAAGTGTCAACTACCAGCAAGTCATCAACCAACGTACCGTCGCTTTTCACGAGTTGCGCGCGAATTCCAGCATTTGCCAGGCTAAGCATTTCAGCCTTCAATTCAGGAACAAGCACCCTTCCTTCATCTGCCACCGCCTGTGCAAAAACACTCTTTTTCCATTCTCGAGCCGCCAGCGAAAGCATCTCAGAGGAGAGCGCGAGCGGCCAAAAACCAGGAAAGCGAGCCATATCCACGGTATCGGCAAACGAAATTTCCCCAAGCTTGTATGTCTCCCTACCCAATGAAAGCAACGCTCCAGGACCCACCATGACCTTGCCGGAGACTTTGCGCGAGAAGTGCACACCCAAAAACGGAAACGCCAGATCAGGAGTGGGATAGATGTGAGACCGCACCAGATTCGTTTGTTCTTTTGCCAACTCGTAGTACTGTCCTCGAAATGGCACTACTGCATATTCCAGTCCGCAACCCAGTTGATGCGCGAGTCTGTCCGTTTGCAATCCGCCGGCATTGACCAGCAACTTGGTACGCAACTCTTCTCTGTTGGTCCTTACCGTCACGTTTGTCCCCGTCTCGGAGAGTGCAACCACCTTTTCAGACAGGCAGACTTTCACTCCCGACATCCGCGCATCCTCAGCCATTGCGTTGACAAAACCGACAGCATCGAAACTGCCTCCATCGCGTGCATGCAAAGCCGCTTTCCCTGCGGCGAACGGTTCGATCGAAACAATCTCATTCCCATCTACCAACCTTACATCAGCACCATTTTCGATACCACGCCGGTGAAGCTCCTCGATGACTCGCACTTCCTTCTCGTTGCGCGCGACTACAAGAATGCCGCCAATATCAAGGCTGACATTCTTCTCGCTGCAATAAGCTCTTAAGCGATTAGAACCTTCCACAACCAACCGCGCCTTCAACGTTCCCGGTTTCTGGTTATATCCGGCGTGCACAACGCCACTGTTGTTACCGCTTTGGTGCCTGGCGAAACCTTCTTCTTTCTCGACCAGACCAATCGAGAGCTTCGCGTTGCGACTAGACAAGCATCGAGCGATGGCAGTTCCAACTACGCCACCACCAATAATCAACACATCAAACTGACTCACCATTCACCACTCGCTTGTTTTCAATGATTGACGGCCACCTCTCCTGACAAGACAGGACCGGCAAACGCAGCACCTACAACCGTTTTGGCAATTCTCCTCGTGCGCGACCAAATCCTCCACGCTACCACCGTCTCTGTTAAGATAGGCGAATTGCAAGGTATCAGTCTGTCCGGGTCGCCAGAGTAACGATGCGATTTAGATCGACTTTAGTGGCATTCCGAAGAAGGACAAAAGTATGACCGACAAATTGCATCTTCGCATTTATCAACAAGCGGACCTGGAACAGTTTACCTCTACAAGACCGAGAGAAACCAAGGCCGGCGAAAAGCTACAGACTCTGCCATCTAATAACATCAATGATTTTGGCAAACTTCTCGGACAGGCAGTAGAGAATCGCGCCCACTATGCGGTTGTTATGGTTCCCGAGGACATCGGCGCCCGAGCAAACTTCGGCAGAAGTGGAGCACATGAGGCTCCGCGTGCATTTATGCGCTATTTTTGCAACCTTCAACAAAACAAGTTCCTTGATTTCCAGAAGATTTTGATCGTCGGTGAAATCGAGCTCGAGGACTTGATGGAACGTTCGAAAAATGCTTCCAATGAAGAGCTCCGCGATCTTTGCAAAGAAGTAGATGGTCGTGTAGAACCGGTTTTGGAAGAGATTTTCAGGCATGGACTGGAGCCAATCGTCATAGGTGGTGGCAATAACAATTCGCTGCCCATATTGAAAGCTCTCCGTTCATCAACAGCCACAACCAGAGGCGTTGCCTGTGTGAACTGCGATCCTCATGCAGACTTCCGCCCGCTCGAGGGCAGACATAGCGGCAATCCTTTTAGCTATGCGTTCGACGAAGGCGTGCTCACCGCCTACTGCATCGTCGGTCTTCATGAGGGTTACAACTCCGACATGATGATTCAATCGCTGGATAAAGCTCGTTTTCCATACTTCACGTACGAAGATTTCGCAGTTCGCGGAAACACTACTTTCGAACAACAAGTTCAACAAGCCCGAGAATTCCTGCGAGCAGCACAGTGTCCTGCAGGCTGCGAACTCGACCTTGACAGCATCGCCGGATTTCCAGTAAGCGCCAAGACGCCAGCCGGCATAACCGTAGAACAGGCCTTGCGCTACATACATTTGATTTCCGCCACAAACGTAATTCGCTACCTGCATCTTTCTGAAGGTGCTCCACAATGGTCTAACGACGACGGCGAACGCGAGGTGGGAAAGGTGATCTCGCTATGCGTGTCGACCTACGTGAAAGCAAGGGAAGCAAGCCGCCGACGCAACCAGAACACGCGCGAAGTTGTAAGGAGCAAGATAGGCACCTGAGCCTCGCCTCGGTGATATCGTATTTTTCAGTTTTGAAGCAAAAAGTGATAAGCCACGCTTATCAAAGGGCTTGTTGATATCGGATTTTCCGTTTTGGAGGTCATTTTGTCACCGAGTTTGGTTCCTGCGATTAGTTCGCACCATTTTTAGTCAGTGCCCCGCCGCCATCGTAGCGCGTCGTAGCGTATTCCCAAGTGACTCAAAATAATCCGCGCTAACCTTGGAACAGGCGGCACAATCGGCTGGCACGTTCAAAGTCTTTCCAAATTTCCCCAAAACCTCCTAGGTATGCTGGTAAGATATGGCATGTGTTTCACATTTAGAGCCTAGAGTCATGACCCAAAAGAGCACCAAAGTACCCAAGGCAGCCTCAGCAACGACAAAAGCGAAGCCAGCGAGCAAGACCGCCAAGTCGTCAACAGCAACAAAGACCAAGAGCACCGCGAAGCCGACGGTTAAGACTAAAACACCGCTGAAGCCAGCGGTGAAGGCGAAGACCGCGGTGAAAGCGAAGGCCCCGCCCGCGAACAAACCAACCGCTGCTGCAGTCAAAAAGCCCGAAGCAGTCAAGAAAGCTTCCACCCCAGCACCAGTGAAAAAAGCTGTTGCTGAAACAACCAGCATGCCGGGCTTCCTAGGCTTGCCGAACAAGTACTCATCGCAAACCAACGCGATGGTGCACATCATTCCAGTCCCCTACGAACATACAACCTCTTACGGCAAGGGCACCGCAAACGGTCCCAGAGCGATCTTGGAAGCCAGTCAGGAAGTAGAATTGTTCGATGACGAGCTCTGGACAGAGATCTTCAAGATCGGTATTCACACACAGGCGCCTGTTATCGTAGATAAGGTT
>CAYTDR010000156.1:0-11644 GCA_964436185.1 uncultured Candidatus Obscuribacterales bacterium
GATACAACCGCAGCCTATCAGATTTCTTTTCCTCCGTCGTCTGCGCGGTCTTGCGAAGAGGCTTACGCGGTGCTGCGTTTTGGCGCTAGTTCCGACGCCGCAGCGGCGCTCAGTGTAGCCCGAGCTCGTGCAGAGGTGAAGGACAAAGTGGTGCCGCAAACCACACATTATCTTGGTGTAGACGTTTTGCGCCGGCTCGAGAATGCGTACGCGGCTGCTGCGTTGCTTCGTGGACGCAACGGCGCTGATATGTCGGCGGCTCTCGAACTGGCAAACACCGTTATCAGTGACTTTAATGAGCAGGGGACACTGTACTCCACTGTTGATTCGGTTGCTGCAATCGCCCTTATGTCTGAGTTGAGCAGTGCCGGAATCTTGACTGGAGGAGGAGTTGTGGAACTAAACGGAGCTTCGATGAAGTTTGCCGATGCGGTTCGTTGCAGCGATCCGATCGAATCACTGAAGGTCGTCGAGGGAATTGCCACTGTGGCTGTCGATCGAATAGTCGAAGAGGATTGGAACAGCTATGCAGGAAGGATTCCACTGCGGGTTAGCCTGGAAAAGAATGGCAAACATACCAGAAAACTTGCTCCTGGTGACTCCGTAGAGTTGGTGGTCAAATTGGAGGAAGGCTATAAGATGGGTGACTTGCTCTGGGTGGCGTTGCCTGATGTGCTGTCGAGAATCGTCGGCGGCGGTCAAGTAAAGCTCTTCTCTCTCGACTTTCAGGGAGCATCAGAGTTGCGAGTAAGTCTGGCCGTAACTGGTACCACCAAAGGTGCCACGGGAGACGGCGAGCAGAGTCTTGCTGTCTGTGTGCGAAACATGTTTGACGAAGAGCGCGCTGGCTCACCGGGATTGATGGCAATCACGGTGAAGGGCGGCTAGGGTTCACACGCGGGCTCGCTGTCGTCTGACGGCGGGCTCGTGCCTATTTGGGGAGCGTATGATGCAGACATCTGATCTGTCCGCGCTCAAGCGCGGCCTGCGCGCGCTTGAGCAAGTTACTAGATTGGCCGCTCCGGGAATGAATATGGGAATGGTTCGATCTTCTGTCACTTTGTAATGCCTCAGAGTCTTGAATTGAAGTTTTTTCCCGCTGCGATTTTCTTGGCGTCGCTTTTGCTTCTTGGTGGGTGTACTTCGGAGTCAGTAAGGCAGAAGGAGAATCTCTCGTCGGCATCTTGCCAGTCGAGATCGGACGCTGGCAATCGTTCTGCCAGAGTGAAAGTTGACGAGGTTGTGACCAGTGGTGACTCGTCAAAATCGGAGCCGGGCGGTCAGCGAAAATTTTCCGATTTTGTCAACGAAGACCGTGAGCGCACCAGAGGTGAGCCGGCTTGGAGGCTGACTTTTGACGAATACAGGTTCGGGCGCTGTGTTGGGTTGGTTACGGCTAAGAGAATAATCTTCAAAGATGGAGTTATATTTCGCCTCATGCTGCCTCCATATACGGAGGCAGTGGTGTTCAGCACTGAGAATGAGCGTTACTTTACACCCAGCTTGTATACCTATAAGCAGCAGACCGAGCTGATATTCAAAGGACTGACGATCAAGCCTGCCGGCAATGAAAAGTTATTTGGGCTTGATTGCAAACGATATCGTTATTTCGATCGGCACAACCATGAAAAGGGTTCGTTTCTAACTACTAAGACGATAGGAGTCGTTCCCAAACTGGCCGATGAATGCAGCTACATGTCTTTTATTCCAGGAGGCTACGGCTTTCCTATCGAGCTCACGGTCGTCGAGAAGGAGGGCAAGCGAGTGAATCATCTGCGTCCTTTGAAAGTCGAAAAGACAAAAGCCACAGACGAAGACTTTCAACTGCCTTATGGTTTTAAAAGGGCTCGGGATCTGTTCGAGCTGGAGTTCGTCGACAAGTCTAGTACTTATTCAGACGCAATGAACGATCTGTTTCGAACCTCGCCGGACAGTCAATAAGCTCGCCTGGTGAAGTCGACGAAACCGGTCTTGCTGCCTACCTTTGCATGGAGGGCAAAGTTGGTTCAACGACTGGTCGAGGGTGCGAATTCTCGAATTTCAGGAAAACGGCTGCGCATGATACCTGGGAGATAGCGATATCGCGAAATCGCCCGCCTGCTTTAAGGTCAAAAAGACAATAATCCTGTATGCTCAGGTCTTTCGAATGTGATCGCGTTCCGTCTGCTGGTCGCGCGCGCATCATACGGCACTTGGCGGGAGAAGTTATGGTCCAGAGTATAGCGTTAGAAAACCCTCTTCTGGAGGGACTTCCGGAAGAAAGGCGCCCCGAGCCCTTTGCAATGGTCATTTTTGGTGCCCACGGGGACCTGACCAAGCGAATGTTGATCCCTGCGATTTACGCGCTCTACACGCAAAACCTTTTACCTGAGAACTTCGCGGTGCTTGGCACCTCGCGGACCGAACTCACGGACGAAGAGTTCCGAAATGGCATGAAAGAGTCCGTCGTCAAGTACGGCGACGTGAAATTGGAAGAGGAAGCCTGGGCAAGGTTCTCACGATCGCTTTTCTATATCGCCGGCAACGCTCAGCAAGTCGACTCTTTCGAAGAGTTGAAAAGTTTGCTCGAGAAGCTAGAGAAGGAGCACGGCACACGGGGCAACAATATTTTCTACCTCTCGACGCCGCCCAGTCTTTACAGCCCGATTATCAAGGGACTGGCAGAAGTCGGTTTGGCATTTATCCGCAGACCGAACGAACCCGCCTGGCCGCGGGTGGTGGTAGAGAAGCCGTTCGGACACGATTTAGCGTCAGCTCTGCAGTTGGACCTGGAAATTCACGATGTTCTATCCGAGAAGCAGGTCTATCGAATCGACCATTATCTTGGCAAGGAAACAGTGCAGAACATCATGTGCTTTCGTTTTGCCAACAGCATCTTCGAGCCAATCTGGACGAGAGAGTTCGTCGACCATATTCAGATAACTAATGCGGAGTCGATAGGCATTGAAGGACGTGGTTCCTATTATGAGGAAGCCGGCGCCATGCGCGACATGATTCAGAACCACCTGATGCAGCTTGTCGCTCTAGTGGCAATGGAACCGCCAATCTCGCTCGATGCAGAGGCGACTCGAGATGAGAGGATGAAGGTTCTCAAGGCATTGAGACCGTTCGATCCTCAGAGGATCGATGATTTTGCGGTGAGAGGACAGTACGGTAGCGGCTTCGTGCTCGGCAATCGAGAAGGTCCCTATCGTGATGAGAACCGCGTCGCCAAGGGCTCGAATGTCGAGACTTATGCAGCGCTGAAACTCTACGTAGACAACTGGCGATGGGCGGATGTGCCTATCTATGTTCGTTCTGGAAAGCGAATGCCCAAGCGAATTACCGAAATCGCTATTCATTTTCGACGTCCACCGCACAAGCTGTTTAAAGAGCTTGGCGGCATCGGTTTCCGCGGCAATCTGGATTCTCCCAATATTCTGGTCATGCGTATCCAGCCGGACCAGGGCATTTCGTTGAAGTTTGCCACCAAGCAGCCTGGTCCTACGACACAGATTCGCTGGCTAACCATGGACTTCAAGTATGGTACCGCATTTGGGGACAGGACTCCCTCGGCATATGAGCGATTGATTCTCGACTGCATGCTCGGCGATCCCTCACTCTTTGCCCGTTCTGACTTCGTTGAGGCTTCCTGGCGACTGCTCCAGCCGGTCATCGATTACTGGCAATCGACTCCGCCCGAGCGTTCCAAAGATCAATTCGCTCAGCCGTTTCCAAACTATGATTCAGGTACCTGGGGACCGCGGGCAGCAGACTCTCTTATCGCATCGACCGGTCATCAGTGGCGCGAAGCGTAAGCTTCCGGGTTCAGGGCTGGTATAACCTACAAAGCGTGTGATTAACTATGACAAACCTGACAACTGAAAGCACCACCGCCGATGATACTGAATCGTTTCTCTCCGGCAAGCTGCACCATGTCGATCTAGCTCGCATAGAAAAAGAGCTGGTGGAGCTCTGGAAGCAAGCTGAAGAGTCCGAAGGCGGTGAGTCGAACTCCGTCACCAGGGCCTGCTCGTTCAACTTCATTCTTTTCACCGAGAATGGTGGCGATGCGTCTGTCTCCGATTTGCTCGACGACATTATGCTCAGCCATCCGTGCCGAGCCATATTAGCCTCAGCAAAACCGGCTGCGGAAGAGAGTCTCGATGCCTGGGTGAGCGCTCGCTGCCATGTCGCCGGCGGCAATAAAGCACACCAAATATGTTGTGAACAGATCACGGTCTCCTTCCTTGGTGAGGGAACGGAAAAAATCGCGTCGGTGGTTCTGCCGCTCACCATGGGCGACTTGCCTACTTGTATGTGGTGGAAACCTGGCATCGTGACCATGTCCTGCCTGGAGCCCTTCTTGCCTGACGTCGATCGGCTTATTGTCGACTCCGGTGACGATCTGGATTCCGTTGCAGAACTCACCTCCATCAAAAAGGCGTTCGATCGCTTGCCGATAGGAGCGGGTCTCTACGATCTCAATTGGAAACGCCTGCTTCCCTGGCGTTCTGCAATCGCCCATGCCTTTGACGAGGGTCGCGGGCCGCTAAAATCTGAGGATCTCGATTTCATATCGCAGGTTCATATAAAGGTCGCCAGCTCCGGCGGGCAAAACGGACAACGTCTGCAGTTGGCTCAGGCATTGCTGCTTGCCGGATGGCTCTCAACTCGCCTTTCCTGGCAGCCGACCTCAGCCTTCTGGAATGAAACGGGCGGAGTCGATGTCGCATACAAGGTGAGTCGCAGAAAGATTTCCCTCACGGTTAGCTCGGCACAGGTCGAATCCATTGCTGCCGGCTCCATCTGTGAAGTGAGATTCGGATTTATGGGCAAGGAGACAGAAAAACTTTTCGTTCACCAGCGGGCGGGCTCCCCTAGAGTGGAAGCGGAGATTTTAAATCCTGCCGATGTTTCGGAGGAAGTTGTGGTCTTTCTCCGGCAGAAGTCTGATTCTGAGCTGGTTGGAGAGGTTCTCAACGATCCGACCAAAGAACTTCTTTACGGAGAATCATTATTGTCTGCGATCGAGGTATTGGACCAGGTACGGTGAGCTATAAGACTGTACTGAAAAGAGTCCATCGGACCTTGGCGCAGTTTGACCCGCAGTAGATGATAGGCATGGGAGAGAGGATATGACGCAAAAAACTTTACCAGAGCTGAAAATAGCACCGACCGTCTCGGAACTGAACAATCGATTGTGTGAAAAGATTGCCCAGGAAGCGGAAGAATGTTGCAAGCGCAGCGGGCAGTTCACCCTGGTCCTTTCGGGAGGCAATACTCCGAAGGCATTCTACGAGACTCTCTCGGGAGAGACATGGCGCAGTCGAATTCCCTGGCTCAGTCTCAGGCTGTTTCTCGGCGACGAGAGATGTGTCGAGGACACGAGCCCGGAAAGCAACTTTCGCATGATTCATGAGACGCTCATCAGTCGTGTTCCCATCAATCCTGAACACATACTTCGCCCTGTCGGTCAGGCAGAGAATCCTGAACTTGCAGCACAGAACTACGAGCGACTGATTCGCGAACAGACCAATACATCGGCTGGCGAGTTTCCCGTGTTCGATCTGGTACTTCTGGGACTCGGCGACGACGGTCATACAGCTTCGCTCTTTCCGGGCAGCCCCGCCCTGGAGGAGCGCCAGAGAGTCTGTGTCGCCAACCCTGTCGAGAAGCTCGGTACAACCAGGTTGACTCTCACCTATCCGGCCATCAACGCAGCGCGGAACATCTGTTTCCTGGTCACCGGAGAGAAGAAAGCTGATATCGTAGCGAGGGTGCTCGAGTCGCTGGAAGCGGGCTATCCTGCTCAGTCGGTGCATCCCAGTTGCCCGGAGGGCTTGCTCGAGTGGTATCTGGACATCAGTGCTGCTAGCCAGCTAACAAAATCGCTCGACAATGAATAAGCAGGCGGAAAAGTTTTAACGTAACTATGAGGAGCCGCATGGAAAGAAGGCTCCAGAGGATCCAGGAGGATAGGTGATGACTGACAAAGCAAAAATAGGTCTTGTCGGACTTGGAGTGATGGGGGAGAATCTTGCGCTGAACATTGAGCGCAACGGCTTCACCATTGCTGTTTATAACAGAAGCCATGACAAGGTCGAAGCATTCGTCAACGGTCGTGCCAAGGGCAAGAACGTCATTGGATGCAAGGACGTAAGTGAACTGGTCCAGTCGCTCGAGACGCCACGCAAAATCATTTTGCTCGTCAAGGCCGGTCAGCCGGTCGATGACACAATTGATATGCTCAGACCCTTGCTCGATGATGGCGATATCATCATCGACGGTGGCAACTCTCATTATGAAGACACTCGCAGACGAGAAAAGAGCCTCCTGATGGACAGCTTGTATCTGATCGGCTCCGGTGTATCCGGCGGAGAAGAAGGAGCTCTCAACGGCCCCTCATTGATGCCGGGCGGCGACCCGAAAGCCTATGAGCAAGTCAGACCCATATGGGAGGCGATTGCAGCCAAGGTCGATGACGGCCCGTGCGTCACATATCTTGGACCGGATGGTGCCGGACACTTCGTTAAGATGGTGCATAACGGCATCGAATACGGTGACATGCAACTAATCGCCGAAGTCTACGACATCATGCGACGCGGTCTGGGTATGAAGATTCAGGACGTGGCTGAAACCTTCGTAGAGTGGAACGAAGGAATTCTAGATTCCTATTTGATCGAGATTACCTCGGAGATACTTACCGTAGAGGACACGGAGACCGGCAAGCCGCTGGTTGATTTGATTCTCGACAAAGCCGGACAAAAAGGTACGGGCATGTGGACAGGGCAGATAGCTCTGGAGCTGGGTGTGCCGATTCCCACTATCGATGCGGCTCTAACGGCAAGAATGCTCTCGGCCTTGAAGTCGGAGCGCCTGGCCGCTTCCAAGATGTTGGAAGGACCCGGTCTCGTTGCGCTGGAAGATCTCGAAGTCGAGGAGTTCGTAGTCTGTCTCGGAGAGGCGCTCTACGCCAGTAAAGTATGCAGTTACGCTCAAGGCATGTCTCTGATTAGAACCGGCTCGGAGCACTACGGGTGGGGCGTTAATCTGGCTGAGACCGCCAGGATCTGGAAAGGTGGATGCATCATTCGCGCCCAACTTCTGGAAGAAATTCGCAAAGCCTATGCCAACGATCCGAAACTGGCTAATCTCTTGCTTGACGAAGCATTCGGTAAGTATCTCGCGCAGGTGCAGTCTAACTGGCGCCAGGTGGTATCATTCGCCTTCGAGAGCGGCATTCCGGTGCCGGCGCTCTCGGCCAGCCTGGCTTATTTCGACAGCTATCGCAGTGAGCATCTGCCGCAGAATCTCACGCAGGCGCAGAGAGACTACTTTGGCGCGCATACCTATGTGCGTGTTGACAAACCGGATGCCGGTGCAGTGCACACTGACTGGCCCTCAATGGTCAAGAAAGTCGTTAAAAAAGCCTAGTTGTGCCGACCTATAGCCTGACCGCCATTAATGTCGGGGGCTTTCCTCTGGGAGAGTCGGACAAGGTCGTCAGCATGTTCTCCAGCGAACGTGGTCTCGTGCGGGCAGTGGCCAAAGGTGCCAGAAAGCCCGGCACGAAGATGTCAGGAAAATCAGAAGCGCTCTGTGTCAACAATTTGTTGATTGCCACAGGGCGCTCGCTCGATATCATTACGCAGGCTGAATCGGTGGCTACCTTTTCCAGGCTGCGAACCGATCTCGTCCGTCTCACGTACGGACTTTACTATGCCGAGTTGGCCCAGAGTTTTGGTGAAGGGCTGGAGCAGGAGAGCGACGTCTTTTTCCAGCTTCTGCTCGAATCGTTGACCCTACAAGAGTCAGCCCAACAGGATGCGCATTTTCTCGCCCTGGAGTTCGAGATGTGTATTCTGAGAATGCTCGGTCTCTCACCGGAGCTGACCGTCTGCGTAGGCTGCAGAGAACCACTGACCGAGCGCAATCTTTCCGTGTTCATTCAGGAGCTTGGTGGTGTGATGTGCGAGCAGTGCGCGGCGCAAAGGCGGTCGGAGGCAAAGTCGTACTCCAAGCGAGGAATGGTAAGAGAGAACGGCTCGCAGTACAGTGAGAGCGTCGATGTTGGTATTGATGATGGTGGCTACCAGCAACGAGGAATTCACATCACACCGATGGTATGGAAGATGCTAGTTTCAGCCACTTCTTCTGCCGAAGAACGACTGAGCGGCTCCGGTGCTGAAGGCATTGTCGATGAGCGCTCCCGTTCCGAAGCGCAGCGACGGGCAATTCAAGCGGCACGGCGAGTGACGCAAAAATATATCGAAGAGCGTGCCGGTCGAAAGATGAAATCGCTCGAATTCCTTGGCTCCTTGAGTGCCTGAAATGGCAGGTGGGCCGCAGGCGTTCGAGTCGAGCCCGGGCGATGATCGGTTTCGTCCCGGACAGACAGTCTTCGGATACTATAAAATCGTCCGCCGCATCGGTAGTGGTGGCATGGCGGATGTGTTCGAGATTCGCGACCTGAATCTCGACAAGCTACTTGCGCTTAAGGTTCTCAAAGCCCGTGCCAATGACAATCAATCTCTCATTCGATTTCAGAATGAGGCACGCAATGCGTCTCGATTAGTTCATCCTGCCATCTTGAGGTTGTTCAACTTTGGTGTCTCCGATGATGGCACACCGTATATGGTTGTTGAGCTGTTGGATGGGTGCAATCTGCATACGTTTGTGCATGAGAATCGCTGTCTTACCTTGACAGAGTTTTTCAGTGTCTTCGTCGACCTCTGCGGTGCTCTGGAATCTGCCTCCGCCGTGGGAATAGTGCACAGGGACATCAAGCCTGCGAATATCTCCGTTTATGAGATGAGCGGCAGGTTGACAGCCAAGCTGCTTGATTTTGGTATTTCGAAGCGCATAGATGTCAGTGAAGAGGAGATAATCCGATTGACCATGACCGGTCAGATAATCGGCACTCCTAACTTCATGAGCCCCGAGCAAGCAAACGGAAAACCGGTCACAGTTGCCTCTGACCTTTACTCTCTGGGATGCGTTATGTTTTTCAGTCTGACCGGCAGACCGCCGTTCGAGGGTGATACCGCACTCGATACCTTGACGCAGCACTGCTCGGCAGCGCCGCCTGCTATGAGTGACACCGCCATTGGTGAGAAAGTGCCGGAGCAGCTTTCCTCGCTGATCTCTCGACTGCTGGAAAAACTCCCGGAAAATAGGCCGGAATCGGCTCTTCAGGTTCGAGACGAATTGTTTGCTATCTCTGGTTTTCAGGAAGCGCAGTCGGAAAACAAGATCGAGGAGAGCGCTGTCACTGATACCGTCGAGCCAGCGAGCGGCCCGTTTTTTCATCCGGTCACGGTCGTTTTACTGCTTCTAGCCGTGGCAATCCCAGCCATGTTTGTGGTGCGAACGGGTCCCATGTCATCTCCGCTTGCCAGGCTGCCTTCGGATGTGAGCACCGCGGATGGCACGACCGATGCCAATGTAAAAATCGATACCATCAAGCGGATATTAACTTCACATGAGCCCAACGTAGTGTTGGAGAACTTTTACAGTGACGAGGACCTGCGGCCATTCATAGGTTACACTGACGCTCGCTCTGTGAAAATCGCGAAGACATCTGTCACTTCTGAGGGAGTGAGAAACTTTGCTGATTCCGCGCTGACAGCTCTTGTCGTGAATGACTCACCCCTCGAGTCGTTGAAGTTTGTTCCACTGTTTCCAAAGCTCTTGAAACTGGATGTCTCGGCTACTTCGATCGATGATGGGGATCTTGCTGTGCTGAAAGGCACACGGCTGAAGGAAATACTCCTCTATGACACAGACGTGTCAGTGAAAGGTCTTGAGATGCTCTCTGGTTTCAACCTCCCAGACGACTGCGTGGCAGTCAGTCTTGTTGGCTTCAATGGCGTAGACATAGTCAAGCATGTCAAGGTTGACAAGCTATTCGAAGTACTCTCCAGAAGTGACAACTATCATTTCTTGCAGCAACGAGTCTTCGTTAATCTAGCCAAATTAGCGATTGCTCAATTTGAGAAAAAACATTTCAAGAGAGCCGCCCTTCAACTTGCGGCGGCAGACAAATATGTGGACAGCGAGCTAAATCCGAAATTGCATTTCGATATCCTGCGGGAACGCGCGCTCTGTTCCGTTGCACTCAAGCGATTGGGTGAAACCAAAGGGGTTGTTCTACGGTTATTGAAGGAAGGTAGGCAGCGGCGTGGAACTCCGCTTTTGGAGAAGGTTCAAGACGATGTGTCAATTGTGTTGGAGTCCCTGGTTATGAGCGACGAGTTCGAGTATCCCTTCTCCATTTATCCTGAATTTGAGGGGCTCTTCGATACAAGTAAGGGGCCGGAGTTAAGAAAACTGGTATCAAAAACCATTTTGCTGGCACAGAAATATCATCAAAAAATTCATCAGGCAGACAAGACAAAACGTCTCTATCGCAAGGTTTTACTTCTCTGTCCGGACAAGAATTCGCCCCAGGCTGCCGTGGCGACTGCTGGTCTTGCCTGGTTTTATTACAATGAAAATCACTTCAAAGAGGCGTTGAAGGGTTTTCAATCGGCCGAGAAGATTCTTGTGAATACAGTTTCATCCGAGGACCGGAGCGATCTGCCAGGGGATCTGAAAGCGAGGCAAAACTACCTGTTCACTATTTACTATTCTTCCGCGGACATTCACATGAAGAAAGGTGACTATGAGGAAGCAAGAGAGTTGAATAAGAAGGCGAAAGTAATTAACGACGCCTACCTGCACGACAAGCTAAATAGAATAACCTTGAAAGGTCAGAGGGACATCATTGACCGGGAAGAAGACAAGAGTCTGGCTGGCACAAAATCGTCTAAATAGTATGGAATATTAAACAGTTTTACTCTCAGTGCTTGTGGAATGGCTCATCTCTGAATGACTTAACTGCTTGAAACTGTCTAAAATAGCAATAGATCAAGAAAAGAGGTGAGACGTGGTCCGACTGATTGAATCCGATCCTGAGTTGTACAAGTGCCTGAGTGGAGAGCTCGATCGGCAGCAGAACTCGATTGAGCTCATTGCCAGCGAAAACTTCGTATCCAGCGCGGTTCTTGAAGCGCAGGGTTCTGTCCTTACTAATAAGTATGCAGAAGGTTTGCCCGGCAAGCGTTACTACGGCGGCTGCCACTACGTAGACGATGTAGAGCGGTTAGCCAAGAAGCGAGTGAAAGAGCTATTCAATGCCGAACATGCCAACGTCCAGCCACACAGTGGCGCGCAGGCGAACATGGCGGTTTTGTTTGCCATGCTCAAGCCTGGCGACACGATCATGGGTATGGCGCTCGATCAGGGTGGACACTTGACGCACGGATCGCCGGTCAACATGTCAGGTAAGTGGTTTGATTGCCAGTTTTACGGTATTAATCCGGAAACAGGACGTATCGACTACGAACAGGTGGCCAACCGAGTTCAGGAAGTAAAGCCGAAACTGGTTATCTGCGGCGCGAGCAACTATCCCCGCATCATCGATTTCGAGAAATTCCGCGCCATCGCAGATTCCGTCGGTGCCTACCTGATGGCCGATATTGCCCACATCGCCGGTTTGGTCGTGGCAGGGTTGCATCCGTCGCCCTTCCCGCATGCGCACTTCGTCACCACCACCACACACAAGACTCTTCGTGGTCCCAGGGGTGGTGTCATAATGTGCCACAAAGAGCATTCCAAAGAG
>CAYTDR010000157.1:0-7489 GCA_964436185.1 uncultured Candidatus Obscuribacterales bacterium
AAAACCGGGCTGACGATATGGGCTGATAAGAACATCGTCGCTGCTAGTAATAGAACTCGGTCTTTCATTGTCGTCATCCTCTTGCACGCTGCTGTTTCAGCAGGGTCATACTCTCTCTCTAGTTTATCTCTCGTTTGGGTTCGATTGCTTGATTGCAATTATCGCCCGTCGCTCTTGTTCGCAACTGGAGCGTCGAACTGCCAGTGCATTACTTGGCCGGGAGATTTGTCCTTTAGCTTTTGAATCCTATTTAGCAACTCTTCAGGACTAATCTCGAGAAGACATTGCTCAGGATCTGCCTTATCGAGCTCTTCCTTGCTTACAGGAGGCGTATCATTTTTTAGGGCGACCAAATGAAATTTTCCTCCGGGAGTATCGTCAATTTTGTATTTGAACGGTCCCATATGAGGAATCGAGAGTGCCTGTCCGAAACTGATCTGTGCCGGCATTTGCGTTTGCGGTGGTGGATTCAAGGCAAGAACATATTTGCCCTGGATGTAATAAACGTAGAGATAACAATCCTGATCCGGTCGGATGGTGATTCTTACCTCGTCGCCGTATCTATATTTTTTGAATGGCTTGTCGAAGGTTATTCGTACAGAAAGACTGGAGCCCGCCTTGTCAATTTTCCATCGATTCATGTCCGGAGCAACAAGAAAGGCGGCTGTGGCGAAGAAACCTATCAGACCGGCCAGTATAAAAGAGATGAGAGCAGCGGTTATACCGGATGACATTGATTGATTCCGAGCGGGACTTGATTCAGGAACGTTGAGCGCCATCAGAGCATCAATCGAAAGAGCATCTCGAATGGACGAGGCGGGAATGTTCAGACCAGGCAATGTGTCACCGCCGCAGTGTATAGCAACTATCGATTCTCCGTCAAATAACGGCGTCCCTGAGTCTCCAGGAGTCAAGGCTACCTGATGGCGCAGGTGGAACCGGTCGCTTTTCTTTATTCTTCCGATATACTCGCCGAACTGTACGATCGGCAGAAACGATGTCGTCAGTTGGTCGAAATTAGCAGGGAAGCGAATACCTACTATCTTGCCTAGCTCGAGCTCTTTGTCGTAAATAACAGGCAGCGGCCCGGCGGAGCTCTCTGGCTCCCGCAACTCGACATTGAGGACCGAGATATCGAAAAATACTCTATCCTGCTCTCTTTTGAAGGAGGGATGCAGTCTTATGCCTTGCACTACATATCGGTTGCCTGACGTCGGAAACTTTACTGTCAGCGATCCGGGATTACGCGTGTACTCGTCAACCACATGACCGCATGTAACCAACGTGTCCTTGCCGACAATCCATGCCTGGCCCAGAAGAACGTCATGTTGATCCTTGTCAACCAGTACATGTGCCAGCGCATAGCCGAAGGTGTCGAGCTGGCCGGTAGCGATAAGTTGTTTGTTTCCCGATCCTTGTGTAGTCACGGATTTGTTATTATTTCCAACGGTTTTGGTTACGTAAACAAGAACGATTTATACTAGTGTTCCCAGGTTACTGTAACTACTCGTCGACATTATACAGACCAGTTTAACAGTCTGGATTCTGTAAGACCATTTTAGCCAGTCCGTTTGGTTGGCAAGAGATTATATCCGATGAGCACCCAGGGGAATGATGAGACGTCTGGAGCAGGCAGCCCAAGTACCCGCCTCTCAGCCATTGCCTCTCTAATCTGGATCCCGCTTTCCTTTCTGATTCCTTATATGTGTGTCAGTTACCTGCCCCCTCACGATGGGCTCGCTGGTCACATACAAAGTGTCAGCCCGGAAGCCATACGCTCAGGAATTCTTGGCACAATCGTCGCCTTTCTGGTTTTTTTCCTCTGGAAAATCGATTGTCACTTTCGACCACTTGAGCGATCGAGCATAAAGGAGATGGTAGTTATCTGCATTTGTGCTGTTACGCTCTGGGGCGGTTGGACGTTTTCAGGAAACATCATGCTGCGAACGCATGAAGAGGTTGCTCTGAGAGGATACTTCATGAGGTAAGTGCGACAAGGTTGAGCGATGTTTCGTCCCTGTTGACCGCACCTGGTAATAAGGAAAAAATCCTATATGATAAGAGCTCGATCATGCTGACTTGATTACTCGAGCTCAGGGAGCTTACCTATAACTGCCGTGCTGACGAGCAAGACAAAACTCAAAGAGATTCTTTCCATCGCGCCGGAGTGGCAGTCCAGCGTTGATCGCCTGATTGAGGATGGGGGAGATAAGGCTTTAGAACCGCTGGCACTGTTCGAGCGGCTCGGAGCTAAAACCATCTACAACAAGACCTGCGCGCTGCAAGGCAGTGCTGTTGCGGATTTCGTCGGTCTGGTCAGAGATTATTACTATCAGCCGATGCTTGCCCGCATGCTGTCTACCAACGGCAACCTGCGCCGCTTCTGGGTGCAACGGCGCGTGGATCAAAAGACACAGGGCCAAAAGGCGATTTCTTTATCGGTGGAGTTGGCCAGCAAACTAGAGCATGCCCTCACCAAGCAGCTCGTCAACCAGGCCGAGGATGGTTTCAAGGTGTTGCTGCCTGCTTATGCGCAGCGAACCGTTCACAATGCCGTAGTGGACTATGTTCGCCAGGAATGGCAATGGGAGAAAGATACTCTCCAGGATCTGAATCTTGATCCTTCATCACCCGATCCAAGGGTGAATGTAGCCGACGATATCAGGTATTCACCGGAAAGTCAGGCGATCTCGAGCGAGCAAGTCGGTCAATTAAACGAGCTCAGAAGCCGACTGCTGAAAATGCTGGGCAATGCCGATTTCGACCAGGAGCCCTTAGCTGTCGTCGATTGTATGTATGGAATGGGTTTGACCAAGCACTCTACCGTCGGTGTCGAGCTGACTATGCGGGAATGCTGTGATCTACTCAATTTGAAGGGTGACACGCAGGCTCGAAGAATCGCTCGCTGTCAGGTTTTGCTGGACAAAGGGCTCAACATGATCAGAGAGATGATTCGCTCAGATATGCCGGGAGTCGCCCATGCCTGGCAAGTTGACATCAACATAAACTCCGCCTCCAGGCGCGAGCTCAACCACATCGTCGGTTTTACCGAGGGCGAAGTGGACCGGCTCATCACCAATCGCCAGTATTACAGCTTGAGCGAGCTGGTGGACAAAGGTGTGGTGAAAGAGCACAGACTGTCTGAGATCTCGAAAAAGGGCGCGGTTGCTGCCTTTATCCCTGTAGACCTGAACTCAGCCACGAAACGCGACATCATCGACATTCTCGGCTGCCCGAAAACCCAAGCAGGAGCGATTGCCGACAAACGGCCGTTCCGCAGTTTCAAACAGATCGTAGATATGGGTCTGGTCGACAAATCAACCATTGATGCACTTATTGCCAACGGCGCAGTTCTCCGGGCGGTAAGCAGTGACTCACGAGTCAACATCAATCAAGCAACTGCCGAAGAGCTGTTGCATCTGGGTCTTTCAGAAGATCTGGCATTGCGGGTCACCAGGGCTCGTCCGTTTGGTACCTGGCAAGAGCTGGAAGAGTTTTTGTGCGTTGAGGATGCAGTCTGGACGAACCTGAGGGAGCGTTCGTCTCTAGTAATCAGTTCGGTCTAAACCGGCTAATTATTTTTGCTGGTCAGTAGCTACCAACATAGAGACCAAACTCTAACCGGGAACTGACTGAAAAGGGTGAGCATATGAGCAATCAAGTTGAATTTAACCCAGAACTGGTGCGTATGGCTCAGTACAGAGTTCGTGATACCGGCGTAGGACTGACCTCCGAGCTAGCCCGTCTGGCTGCCGAAGAGCTTGTCCTGGGCGCTGATCCCGAGCATGAGCTGCTCCTCGACTCGACCGACGCTCTAAGCTCCATCGACTCTTTGCAAGCGGCGTTTGGTGTCAATGAGATTGTCGTCAACGGCACTCGTATTGATGTAAGAGCATTGGATTCCAACGGCGCTGTTTCAGCCAAGAAGGCGCTCATTGGGACGCCGCTTCTGTCACAGGGAACTTTGATCGTAAGAGTCAACGGCTGCGAATCGGGCGAGATTATCGGCTACTTGAAGCCTGAAGACTGGCTTGCGGCTGAGGATGCCACTAAGAGTGGTGAAGATGTAACTATCTCCTTTGAACCAAGCGGCAGTTTTGATGCACTGTCGACCATAAAAAGAATTGCCGAGCGAGGCTCAAATCTGACTGAGAAAGTATCAGGCGGACCGAGCATAGATGAGCTCAAAGAGCTGATCAAGAACCGCAGGAGTTTTATTCCTGCTCGTCAAAAACAGATGCTGACTGCTCTTTGCTTCCGCAGAGACCTTCAGGAGGCTGCTCAGTATATCGAGCCGGTACTGTCCAACATGAAGCTCGACCGTGTTCTGCGCGCTGAGTCGACGTGGAATCGCAGGACAGACGAGATGGTCGATACGCTGTCGACCCGGTTCAAGACGATTACACGCGAAGATTTGAAGAAGCACGTGCTCGAGGTCGGCGAACAGTATGGCGGTCAGCCCCAGGCACCAGCTTTCCGTAAAGCTGTTCTGAAGCGGCTGGCAAGTGAAGAGCTCGCCTCGAAACTTGGTGTAAAGCGCATGGCCAAAGCCGTGAAGATGGCGGAGCAAATGCTTTCCGGCAAGAGTGCTCCTGACGCGGTTAAGCATCTGATTGAGAACAAGGTGGCTGTGGACATTGCTATCGCCATCAAGTCTCAAAGAAAACGCATGGGAGAGTTCATGACTGCTTCGGCCGAAGAGATCGGTCAGGCGTTCGGCAAACTTGCCTTGCAGCCGTCCTACGCCACGCATAGTTCGAAAGACACCGGCGTGGAGTCGATTAATGAGGCTCTCGATCTGCTTGCTGCCGGAGATGTGGTGGCAGAGATGATGGAGCTGGAAAGCGAGCTTATCGGCGGTAAATAGATAGGGTCAGGAGCCGCATTCACCCCTGTTGTGATGGCTGTTGGATTCCTTGAAATGACGTTGTTCTGCTTTGTGTTGCGTTGTATCGCTGGCACCGTGTGTAGTGCTTGCGCGCTAGCCTGGAAAAGATTTCCTCTGGAGTGGGATGTGAACGAGCGCCTTTCGGCGCTCGTTCCGCTCTAAACTGTTGCTTGCTCGATACAGCATTTTCTTGGTCGAAGCAACTAACATGCGTACCCGTTTTTGCGGCGAGGATGATTGTCATCACTGTCATCCACCACGTTCCATACGATTGATTAGAAGCTAATAGAGCTGAATGCGATCGAATGGAGCCGGACGAGTTCATCTTCAAGTTTGTCCGACAAGTATGGGCTCAAGTTAGGCCGCAGAATGAGCTTTTGCTCTATTGAAAGGTAGCGAAAACCCATTATTCTTCCGATGCAGTGTTTTGTTCTGCAGGAGCAGGAGAAGACGCTGGGCGCCTTCATCACTGCTTCCTGCTCGAACATATCCCATTCGGTCGTATTATAATTAAAAGTCAGTTCCTCACCGGATTCGGTATCACGAGCGGCGACGAGGTATGGGTGGCCGGCGCGAAAACGTACAACGCCGTTGGGGTTACAGGAATGATTCGTATAATCGTCGAAGCGGTTCGGATCGTCCCACTCTGCCTGGAGGAAAAGATTTTCGCCTACCTGCAGCCCCAGGGGAGTTGCATCTTCGATTCGTTTAATTCGTCCTTGAAAGGCGAAGATAGTATCACCCTCTTTCAATGCACGGGTGGTGTAAAGTGAGCCACCCTTTTCAATTTCGCGCCCAATTCTGAGACCGTCAGGCACTTTGACTGCCGGCCGTTTGAGCGGACGGATGACGCCTTTTTCCAGGGAATCGCCTATTTGTGCTACCGCACGTTGTCCGAAAGCCGTGCATATGGCTGGAAGTTTTTGCAATGAAAACATTTTGTATGCCTCCTAATATAAATCGTGTCGTTCTCACGCAGAGCCAGGTAGGATTGCGCGTTTCTATCGCAGGCAGGCGACCTAGGAAGCCTGGCGAAGGTCTTGCTGTGCGCTGAGCGGACGAACCATCAAGGAGCGATCGCGTACTTCGAATCCTTTTTTGAGATAGAGATTTTTTGCATGAGCGTTCTCGTTGAGCACTTCCAGTTGAACAGCAGAGAGACCTTTGTTTTCGCAGAAGGCGAAAAGTTCATTGAGAGCGACATTGCCGAAGCCGTTGCTGCGGCATTCTTCGAGGATGAAGAATTCATCCAGCAGAGCTGTCAGACCGCCGTGCTCGAGGCTGAAGAAATAGACAATGATGGCGTAACCGATGACTTTACTGTCGGCTTCGATAAGGAGAACTTGACCGAGATTGGCGCCATCGATCAATGCTTTGACGTTGCGGCGCATGCTCAGTTCGTCGCAGGGCAGCTCTTCATGAGCATAGAGCGAGGAGATCATGTGCACGAGAGAGTCGGTATCGGAGTGGGAGGCGGCTTTCAGGGTTAGGTGTTTCATGGTCGATAGCTCCTTGAATCTTCGAAATGGGGCGGATCCGAAGACTTTCTTAATGGGTGGTGATTGATTGAAGAAGAAAAGACTAGACTGCTTTGCTGGCGAAGAAGGCATCTTCATCGTCGACGAGAAAATCTTGCAAGAGCCAGTTGTGGCGCTCTTGTCCGCGAGTGCATTCCGGTGTCCAATCAGTTTGAACTGATGGGCATGGTCCCAGATATGGTTCTGCAACGGCGAGGATTTCTTTGTGATCGAGATCGTCGGCTGTGCAGATTCCTTCGCTAGGATGGCGCATTGCATATGCCATTGCGGACATGGCAGATGCTGCCACCTGAAGGGTGGTGGCATTCTGGCTGGTGACATGACGTCTGGTTTCGTGAATGTCGAGTCGGGAGCCAACCCACCAGCCGTTCAGGTCGTGACCGAGGAGCAATACCCCGACTTCGTCCATCCCGGAGCTGATTTCGTCGGTCATTACTCTGGTTTTTTCGGGTAGTTCGTAGTTCATGTTTTGCTGCATAGCCAGGCAGTTGAGAGCTTGGTCTGCGGGTTTATAGACGAAGTAAACACTGGGGCGATAGACGACTTTATCGTCTACTTTTACGGTGAGATGATCGCTGATGGTGAAGACTTCACCATGGGCGGTGATCTGACCGACGATGTCACCGGATGGAACCCATGAATTCGCCAGAGCCTGCATGCCCATGCGCTCCAGGTATATTTTGTTTTGTGGTCCAAAAGAATGTGTGACTGCGTCTTCCGGTAGCTCGCACTCATGTGTTCCCCATGCCAGCTCTGCAACAGAGACGCTCTCTTGATGGAAACTTTCAACAGACCAGGTGTTGACGAACTCATCGCTGAAGTTGATCGGCCACGCACTGCGTTGTGTGTCGCGCTCCGAGATGTGGATTACCTTTGTGCCTGAGAGCATAGCCATTTTTGCGTAATCCGCTTGTTCCACCGCCTCTTCCAGAGCTTGTCTGCGCTCGACTGCCATCGGCACGCTTTCCAGTATTCGGGCGGAGACTTCGTCCAGTGCACGTTTGGTCCAGTGATTGACCAATCCCGGATTGGCGCCGTGTTCGATAATGGCGGTAGTATCGCC
>CAYTDR010000157.1:7499-11557 GCA_964436185.1 uncultured Candidatus Obscuribacterales bacterium
GTGCGACGGCGCTTGAATTCTTGAAAGGCGACGTGGCGTGCGTAAATGGTATCGTCTGCGGCGCTGAGCCCATTGTTCGGCATGTACGGTTCCCAAACTTCAATAGAAGTGTTGATGAACAAAACGCCCTGGTCCTGGCACCAGTCGATAATGTCGATTGTCGAAATGTTCCAGGCCAGATCGATAACCATATCGCCGCGAGAAACGAGCTTTGACAGGACCTCATTCATGTTTTCTTTGGTGATTTCGATTTGCAATTATTTAGAGCCGGCATCCAGCATCTCTTTTGCATTGTCTTTGAGATCTTCCATGTCGATGATGGTGAGATTGTGGAAGTCCATGCGCAAGTTTTTCAGCAGCAGTGGCTGAAGGCACTGTGATACAGCACCACAGCCGATGATAACGAGCCGTCCCTGGAATTCGATAGGCTCTACTTTTGTTACTGTGCGTTGCGTTATCGCGCTAACGGATTGAATATCAGAGGATGAAGTTTGCATGTAGATACCTCGGGGCAAGTTACACCGTCCAAGCTTCTCGCTTGCGGCTCTGATGGAATTACGTCGAACGGGGATGTTGCGGCTCAGTCGGCTGTCATTTTCAAGCCGACGTTTCTCGAGCCGAGCTGTTCATCTTGCCTGCGAACTTTCAATCAACTACTGTTCCGCTTGAAGCCGGATCTGTCTCATCGATTTTTAGAAGTTTCTTGGCCGATAATCAGCGGGTTGTTTTGAATAGCTGATAGCTGATTCTCTTTATTGATTCGATTGTCGCCAACGTTCTCTGTATGCTGGCTGGGGGTGAATCTGTAAACGATGATACGATTGTTCATGACTTGTGTATGACTGTATAATGAACTGTTCGTAGGATTACGATGAATCAGTCCTATTCTTTATTTATGCGCATTGTTCTATTCGAGTTGTACCCTTTATGGCTAAAATCCTGATTGTCGAAGATGACGATGCTATTAGAGCCAACGTCGCTGACGAGCTGGAGCTGGAAGGATACTCAGTGGAAGCAGTGGGTAGCGCGGAAGCTGCAATTGAAGTTCTTGCTATCAGCGATTTCGATCTGGTCATTGTCGATTGGGAACTGCCGAAAATGAGCGGTCTGGAGCTTTGCGGCAGCATGAGGCGCTCTGGTAAACGATGTGGAATTTTGTTTCTTACCGGTCGGTTTGCTACGCGTGACAAAACAAGCGGGCTTGATGCTGGTGCTGACGACTATCTGACCAAGCCCTTTGAGGCTGAAGAACTTCTCGCTCGCGTGCGCGCCATCTTGAGAAGAGGCAAAACCAATCGCAGTGATGAGATACAGGTGGGCGACATCGTCTTCAATCTTGTCACTCGCAGTATCTCCAGAGATGGAAATGCGATAGTTTTGAAAGCAAAAGAACAGCAGCTAGTGGAGTTTCTTGTCAGGCACAGAGGCTGTCTATTTTCGCTTGACGATTTGATTCGCAATGTCTGGTCATCTGAAGAATTGGTCAGTTACGACGCAGTAAGGCAATGTGTTAAGCGGGTCAGAGAGAAGCTGGATACGCCTGGAAAGCCATCAGCCATTAACACTGTCAAGGGCATCGGCTACATAATTGAATAGAGTTGGATCCAGAGACTATATTATTATCCTAAGAGTGCACAACAAGTCATCGCGCTTTTGAACTGCTAACCTGTTCGAGGAATACGGTACTGGTACGCCATGATTTTTCGTCTCAATAGTCGCGGAAGAATTGTCGCCATATTGGCTACAGATAACCATCAGGATCTTTCGCTTTTGCGCGGATTCGATTTTGTCAGCCTGGTTGAAGATGACGACCGAGCGTTGGCCTTGACGCTTTTATCGACAAAAGATGATCGTGGGGATACTCACTCGGCAATTTTACGATTGAAACTCTCGATGGACGGCAGTTCGAGATACAAGATCACTTCCTTTAGAGATAACGATCTTTTCTTGTTAGCAGATGCAATTGATGTTGACGATTCTGTGGCGCTGGACAATTTTACTCCGCTGAGGTCCTCACCATCTCCGGATTCGAGCCAATCGCAGTCGGTTCAGAACGCGCTTGATAGTTCCAAGCAAAAGACGCGGTTACTCTTCGACAAGTTACCCCTGGCACTGTTTGTGGTATCAAGCAAAGGTCTTATTGAGGCCGGAAACGCTGTTGCTTGCGAGATGTTTCAGTACAACGCCAAACAACTTGCTGCTTTGCCAATCTCGGAACTGTTGCGCGAAATAAATTCGGAATTACATCTAGTAGATTTCCTCAAGCGCATGATCGGACGGACCTGTCGTATAAGCGGTCGCCGGTGCGATGGCGACATTTTTCCGGCGGAGATTCATACGCAGTTTCTTGACGATTCAGGAGAGCTCCTGCTTTTGTCTATTTTCGATATCTCCAAACAAGAGGAGCTGGAGCGCTTCCGTAGTGAATTGCAGCGAGTTTTGCGGCATGACATTCGCGGTCCGTTGACGAGTATCCGTTTGTTTTTAGATACCATTAAAAAGGGGCTTTACAGGACAAAATCGTCTGAACGTCTGGAAGAGAGAGCCACTCTCATGTATTCGGAAGCAACGAAGCTAGTGGAAAGAACCTCAGGCTTACTGGCAATGGACAAGCTCGATACCGACCCTGCCACTTATGAATGGGCTAATGTTGCGATTCCGGAATTCGTTCGTGAGTGTTTGACGGAGCTTTCAAGCTATGAAGGAAAAATCGAGCTCAATCGACCGATTCCTGAACGACAAATTTTGTCGGATTCAGCGCGGTTGAAACGAGCCTTTTGTAATTTGCTCAAGCTCATGATCGATAGTAGCAGCGATGGTGGTTTTGAAAAGGTCAGCTTGACGTTTGAGGTCGAGGAGCGCGAGCTTAGATTCGTCGTTACGGGTGGTGGCAACCTTGAGCACCTGGCGGAAGACCTGCAACTCAGTCTAGCCATGTCCAGGGCGCTCATAGAGGCCTGTGGAGGTTCCGTAGAATCATCATCGCCTGCACAGGCGAACAGTCGAATTTCCATTGTTTTCATGACCGAATAAGTGCGTGCTCAGCCACCAACGTTTTCACTTTGTGCTCTTCAACTAGCATTCACCTTGTATTGAGATTTTGCAGTCTAAATCCAACCGGTCAGTGTCCTGACTTGGCCACGCGCTTCGGCTTGCCGCAAAGCCGAGCAGAAACCGGAGCTAGTATGGTTTTTGTCGGACATAGACTCTGACCTGCGTTTTTGACCGAGGCAAGGCTGTTTCAGTGGAACATAATTTCGCACAGTGGATTTTCTTGTCTCAATTTTTGCATGTTTTCGAGGTTGAATTCTGCAGTTTTGCTGACTGCGACAGTTCGGAGCGAAGGTAGTCTCATAACCGCGCGCAGCCCTTCCATGCCGATATTGTTGAATTTGATATCGAGGGTGACCACGAAGCGATTATTGAGAAGCTTGATGCTGCGATCGGTGAGGAGACAATTGCCAAGAACCAGTTTTTTCACGTTCGTCTTAGCCAGCGCGCGAATAGTTTGGTCGCGAAGTCTGATGTCGCTCATGCTCAGTTGCTCCAATTTCAGCTTGCGAAACTCGTTTAGTGCGACGCTGGAAACCTGCTTTATGCCGTTTATGGAGAGCTGATTCAGTTTAGGCGCTCTACTCAATGCGATCAGGCCAACATCGGTTATTTTGCAGCTGTCAATTTTTAGAGCCTTGAGTCGTGGCAGTTTAGCCAGTTCGACCAGACTCTTATCGCTAATATTCGTGCCTTTGAGATTCAGATTCTCGATGGTAGGAATGCCGGCAAGAATTCGAGAAACGCGATCGTCGGAATCTGATTTCTCGAGAATGACACTGCGCAGGGGAAGTTTAGCTATGAATCGAATTCCGTCCGGGTCGATATGTTGTTTGTATCCAATATCGAGTTTTTGCGCGTCAGGGTAACGAAGAATCTCTTCGTACTGTTTGACGCTGCTAAAATCGCCTTGTAGCATCAACTTCTTCTCGTTGGCAGAATAGCTGACCAGCGGCTCTTCTGCTGCGTTCATGACGCTCAGGACACTGACTGGCGAATACTTCATC
>CAYTDR010000158.1:0-11545 GCA_964436185.1 uncultured Candidatus Obscuribacterales bacterium
TCATGATTTGAAACGCCCCACCGACACCCGGATGTCAAGAGAAGAAGAGCTTTTCCGCAGTCTAAGAATTATGCCAAATTAAAGATGAAAAGTTGCGGATTTTGCGCCTTCATTCGTAAAAACCCCCATCGACAGTAGTTTAAATCTGAATTAAGTTGATGCAATCGTCCCGACCGAACTGATCGCACCGCTGCGCTTTATATTTGTCGCGTCGATTTACCCTGCTGCTGGGAGGAATTCCGATGGGAGAAAATTTCGACGCTAGAGTTGATAGAGACCCAAATCCGAACCAGCAAAATGCGCCTGAGAATTTAAGTCGGGCGGTCTGGCAGCCACCCGGTGTCTTCGCACATAGCTCAATCATGGACGTGGCGCAGCAAGAAAGCACTCCATCCACGCTCGATAATATTGTTCGAGATAGCCGCATGGCAAGACTTGGTCTTGTCACTGTGGAAGGACTTGCATACACCCTGCCAGGGGCTGCCAAAGCCGCCTATCATGACTTCACCCATCCTGGCGAGGCACTGACCAAGGCTGGTGGAGCGCTTACATTAGGCGTCGGATTGCGCACGCTTCTGCCCAGGTCTGGCGCGGGACGCGCAATTGCTGCTGGAATCTTCACCTTCTATCTGGCCAAAGATGCACTCACTCCTGTTATTCGTGGATATGGTGACGCCTGGAACGCTCAAAATCACCATCAGATCAACGTGGCCGCACAGGTAGCTGGTGACGGTCTAGGTATGTTCGCCTGGGATTCTTACTGGGGAATGAAATTCGCTGGTTGGGGGGAGCGAGGAGCTGAACGAGCCCTCAGTGGAATGATGGGAGCCGAGCGTTTCGGCGCCTTCGAAGCAGCCAAAGGTCAAATTTTTGGTTCCGACAGATACTTCTTTGGACGCGCCGGGCAAGCTGTCCACGACCGGGTCAATGGCCGAACCGTGAACCCGGAGCCAGAACTCACTCATACAGAGAGAATGCGCAGAATAAGAGAAGCAGAAGCCGAGCATGGCGCCGCTACCAATTTGCGACGCATATACATGGAAGGGGCGAGAACCCTTGACGGAAGACCGCTTGGCTTTTCGGAGACAATCGATGCCTTACTTGCAGGACAAAATGTGCGCGGTGGTCGCATAACCGAGCCAGGCTTGAGAGAGGCTCCACACAAACGGGTTACAACGACCCTGGAAGATGGTTCGACAGTAACGAGAGATTCTACAGGCAATGTTGTCGGTCACTCGTCATGCACCACCAGTAGTGTCGATTTTATCATTCGAACTCGAGCGGAAGGAAGGTCCCCGCTCAGCACACCTGAAATCACAAGCAGAACTTATGAGTTCAACAACGGTACCAGACTCACTGTAGACAGCCAGGGTCGGATTGTCGAGGGCGAGTTGCCCTCCAACACCAGGCTCACCGCAGATGGTGTGCTCGTATCCGCAGATACCGTTCTACCCACTGTACGAACTGCTGCAGCTCCAGGAAGCGGGATTGCCGATATCCCCGGATTCCGAGTCGATCTAACCACCGGTCGCGTGCTCGAAGCCGACACATTGTCTCGTGGTCTTCAGCAAGCTAAATTCCGCTGGCACGGCGACCGGGGTGTGACTGTCGAATACTTCGACAATCAGGGCAAACTGGTTTCGCGTGTACGCAACAATGAATACGATGCCAACAACCCTGCAGCCAGACATGCCTGGGAAGTAGAGTATTTCCGAGACAATTCCTCAATCGGTAGAACCAGGTGGGAAGGCGGAATGACTCTTCGCCCCGCCGAAGGTAGATTCTCATGGGAACCAACCGGCGGTTGTGTCGCACCAAGAGTACCGAACTGTGACTACGGACGTTTCGCAACCGCTGCAGATGTCACCAGACCAGGTGGTGGTGCCACGGGAGCTCCAGCCGAGGTAGCAAGAACAACCGAGGCCGGTGGTGCCGGCACAGACCCGCTGCAGGCTCGGGTGTCTGCTGAGGTGAACGCAGAGACACTGACGCTCCTTGCTCGCATGAATAAGCAAGACATGGCCCGTTGGCCCGAAGAAAGACAGCAAGTGGTCGACGTGGTCGAAGGTGCAGTCGGACCTGTCGACGCAGCCCTGAATCCGCGCCACAGGACATTCGATCCAGGATATGGCGAATTCCGCGATCAAATGGTTCAGCTCGGCAACCAGGTAAAGGACGCTAACGATTTACAGCAGGTGGCGCCGCTTTTCCTTAGAGCACAGGCCGCGGCCACACAGGTTATGACAACGAATCTAGGACCCACAGGAAGATTGACCCATGAACTCAATCTATTCAGTCACGAGATTCACACCGGCTTGCGACGAGGTCTGCAACGAGCTGGAGTAAATGCTGATCTAGTATTAGCGGCCAAAAATCCTCCACTCAATCAGATAGCCTTCGATCAAGGTGCTGGTCCTCACACTCTGCCGGAGATTGATGGAGTCTGGGATGTGGACTTGGTTCACTACCCACGCAATATGGTCGGCACACGATCGATCACCACCAGCGGTATCTACGGTCACGAGTTCGGACACAACCAATATGGTGGTTTGCTCCGATTTGCTGACTCCATCCGCGAAACCGTCATCCGCGATGCTGTCACTGCCGGTTTGCAAGCTCATGGTGCAAGAATCGGAGTGCCCGATCTGGCCAATCAAATGATCGAAGTGCCTGGCGTTGGACAGATGAGTAAAGCCGACGTGATCACAGAAATTCTCAAGGCACAAGCCAATGAGAACACAGCAGATATGTGGGGCGCGGCCTGGACAGGACCCAACTCTGCCACCTCCCTCGGTGTACTGTTGCAGTCCCTCAGAGCAGGCGGAAAACTGGAGACGAGGAACGTTTTCGGTGCTGAGTTCCGCGCGCCGGATAACCCGTTGGGATTTGAAGTACACGCTAACGATGCCTTCCGTCCACGGCTAGTGGCGGAGGTCTTGAGACAGCGATCCAATGGCGATCCATTGTTGAATCGATATGCCGATGCACTCGACACGTATGCCAGACAAGCCTCGAGAGAAGGAGACTATGTCTGGGCCAGCCTCGATCGACCAGGACAGAGCGTCACCTTGGGAAGAGCCGAAATAGAAGCATGTATCCCATTTCTCGTAAGAGAGCAGCTAACTCGACCGCTGCCGGCCTTCGACAATAAAGCATCGTTCGGAGACATCCTTCCTGATCTTGTATTACAGATGCGGCAGATGGACACGCTTGCCGACCTGATGGTCAGGTCAGTCCTAGAAGGACGCACACCAGATACGATACCTTTCTCTACCAGCGAATACTCCATCAGCCAGGTTTTCGGAGCTGGTATGCCGGGAGCATCACGTTTGATAGCGCAGGGTATGAGCGCTGCTGAAGCTAACTCTCATATGAATCGGATCTCTGATTATCTAAGAGGGAAATTCCACGATGGCGATCCTCACATCGATCCTCTCAGGCGCGGTCCGGTTCTCGATACAGACCCGCAGATCAATCAACCTCCGGCACTTGTGGACGTGCTGCGAACTCCCACTCGTGAAAACCTGCGAGACACAGGTGGCAGAATACGAAACTTCATGGACAGGCGTGCCGGCTTCTTCGCCGGATATACAGGAATGGCTGGATCTCGCGACCTATATTCACTCTTCTCACCGGTCTGGCGTCCTGGTCTCTATAACTTCATGCAAAACGACCAAGGTCGCACCAATCAGTCCGGTGACAATCAAGGAAGCACACCTCCGCAACTAAATGGACCGGAACAGCGAACCCGGGACGATCAAAACAATACAGACAGATTCGCCCCACCTCAAAGGCCACCTGCTCCCACCGATCAAGGACCGGGCAGCCCCAGAACAATTCCAGCCCCACACGATCCGTTCATGCTGGATAGACAACCAAGACGCGCCTACGATCCCTCCGAACTCATGCGTATGAACCAGCAAGGACGCGCATTGATCGAACAAGCGACTAGGCCTGCGGGGCAACGGTAAACCAACTTTCTCGTGATAATTTCTACCTCCGAATCCTGGTGGTTTTTGGACGGGAGCAGATCCTGCAAAGCTATCGATCAACCAGGCATGGACTGTCAAGGTCGCGTTCCTTGACTTGGAAGGGTTTGAAATGGGTATTTAGCTACCAGAATTTCGCATTCACTGACTGAGAATCGAGCGAACCAATGCCGTGCCGGTTATTATGGATCGTGCGGATCTAAACTAGGTGCCAATCAACTCTTTTACTTCTTGACAGGACAGAGATGAAATCTTTTAGAGGAACCTCCGGAAATGGCTGCCACTTTTTCACCGTCGCCAGTCTGACTCTGATAGCCACTTTAGCCGTCACTCTCTTCGCAACATTGAGCATGGGATACCCGGCATACGCTCAATACAACAATCCGAACTCCGGCGGTCAAAGCCCGCAAAAGGCCAGAGAACTTTTGGCACGGGCGAGGCAAGCGTTCGGCAACGGCGACAATGTCGTCTGTGTAGAGCTTTGCAAGGCAGGTTTGAACTTCAACCATTCGGACAAAGACATCATTCATCTCCTTGCACTTGCGTATGCACGTGCGGGTGACAACTACAATGCCATGATGCAGTTTACTGCCGCTCTCACACTGGACTACAACTTTCTTGAATGTCGCAATAATTACGGTCTTTTTATGAAGACAACAGGCAAAATTCAGGACGCGAAAAAAGAGTTCCAGGAATGCATCAAGATCAATCCGAACTACGCCAATCCTCATTACCATCTAGGCGAGATCCTCCAGAAGGAAGGCGATCTGGACGCCGCTATCGAGGAGTACCGGATTGCCATCAAACTCAGACCTCGCTACCCGGAAGCGCAAAGAGAGCTAGGTCTTGCCATTTTTGAGAAGTACGAAAGCGGAGAGCTGAAGGAGATCAGCGAATCCATCGACAAACTGCAAGAAGCCGCCAAGCTGATGCCCAATCATCCGAAGATTCACTATTTTATTGGCAAGATCTGGTGCGCGGAAGGAAATCTGGACGAAGCGGAGAAGGAGTTTCGCATCTCTTTGATGTGCGACCCCAAGTTCGCTGCAGGACATTTCGAACTGGGCAGACTGAGATACCTTCGCGGTGATCTGGATCGCTGTCTGGTGGAGATGGACACGGCTCTAAAGGTCTCTCCTGTTTATACCGATTCGAAGAAATATCCACCGGTGGACAGAAAACAGTTGAAAGAATATTCAGCTAAGTCCCATGAGTTCAAGGGCTATCTCATTTACGCCATTAAGGACTGGAATGAAATAGCCAGTCAAACCAAGTTCAACGAGGAGATTTTGAACCATGTGAAGGAGCTTATTAAAGAGGCTCGAAGACTGGATAAAGAGCGCTCCAAAGGGAAGGGCGAAACTTACGATCGAGATGAGTTGCAAGCGCTCCTGATAAAAGGAATCGGCGAAGTCGACGAAGGTCAGTTGCAAGCCGCCAAGAGGACCTACAACCGTGCCTTGGAGCTCTATCCTGACAGCCTGGAAGCCCTGCAGAACTTGGGTTTGATATACGAGCAGGAAGGCAATCTGGACAAAGCCATGGAGAACTACAAAAAAGCCATAGAAGTCAAGCCCGAGAACGACGGTCTCTATTACAACATGGGCTATCTTCTCGAAAAGATGCGCCTTCCGGTAGAAGCCGGTCGCATGTACAAGAAGTTTCACGACCTGACGGGAAAGTATCCCTACGATCCCAAGCACATCGTCAAGTTGCAGCTTATGCAGGTCCAGCAAGAGCGACAGCAACAATACAGAAAGGGCTTCTAGCCTGCTATCATGTGGCACGGCTTGAATGGCTGTGGTTGCCAAGTTAACTGAAGGCAGAAACCGATGGTCGCCTTGAAAATAACTTGCGTACAGGCCTGCGTATGAACCCCAGGAGGGAAAAACTAGGATGGAAAAGTCTGTCTCGACTCTCACCCTTCAGAAACACAAAAAAGAAGGAAGAAAGATCGTGGCACTTACTTGCTACGACTATTCCACTGCCAAAATTCTCGACGCCGCTGGGGTTGATGTAATTCTGGTGGGTGACAGCTTGGCGATGGTGGCGTTAGGTCACAAGACTACCCATGCTGTGACAATGGAAGAAATGCTCCATCACACCAAAGCAGTCACACGCGGTGCTCAGCATGCGCTCGTAGTGGCCGACCTGCCATTTATGAGCTACCAGGTCGACCTCATTCAAGCAATCACCAATGCCGGAAGGTTCATCAAAGAAGCGCAAGCGCAAGCGGTCAAGCTGGAAGGTGCTACCGAGCACAATCTCGAGATCGTGAGACGGCTGGTCGGCATGGGAATTCCTGTCATGGGGCATCTCGGTTTCACCCCGCAAGCTATTCATGGACTTGGTGGCACACGAGTGCAAGGGCGAAGTGCCGAAGAAGCATATAAACTGCTCCAGGATGCGCTCGCATTGGAAGAAGCTGGAGTTTTTGCTGTGGTACTGGAGATGGTGCCAGCGGCCGTTTCAAAAATCATCAGTGAGAAGCTGGAGATTCCGACCATCGGTATCGGCGCTGGTGCGGAGTGCGATGGACAGATTCTGGTCACCGATGATCTATTAGGAAAATATACAGATTTCAAACCTCGTTTTGTCAGGCGGTATGCCAATCTTGATGAGGTTTGCACGGATGCCGTTCGCAAGTACGCAGAGGATGTGACGACGCAAGAGTTTCCCAATGCCGCCGAATCGTTCGCGCTGTCAGCCGAAGAGAAAGACGAGCTGCTCAAGAAACTGGCGGCAGAACCAGCAGGCCGATAGCACCAGTTCACTCACGCAGGTTGAACGAAAATATGGGTATATTCGATTTCCTGAGAAAGAAAAAACCTGCGCTTTCTCAATCAGAGAAGTTGTTGGAAAACCTGAATCAAGCAGTGAGTCAGGACAATATGGCCGAGTTTGGCAAACTCTGCCGAGACAATATCGAGCTGATCGAAAATCACTTCGAAAAATGGAAGATTGTGCCGGAAGGTTTGCGCGGTGATCCGCAGCAGGTCCAGCAATACATCATGATGATAGTTTCTGTAGCGGACTATTTCTATAACACACTGGGTCGACGTTCTTTGCGGGAAGCACTGCAAGGCGCTGATGGTGACAATCCGATAGTTCAATGGGAGAGCACCATAGTAGAGGCTCGGGAAAGATTTTCGCAAATGGACTTCATCGGTGCCGAAGAAGTTCTGCGCACGATTCTGGCTAAGAATGAGAATCTTATTGGCAGTGCTGTGACTGAACTTCTGCCGGTCAATCTCGGTTTGCTCGGTCAAGCATTGTTCCATCAAGGAAAAGCACATGAAGCCCTGGAATATATCAACGAGGCCAACGAGCTATGTGCCAACGAGCGTGATCTGGAGGGCGTCCTTGCCTACACCGCTACACTGTATGAAATAAACCGCTACATGGGAGAGTTTCAGCAAGCGGCAGATTGCGCGAACGACCTTGCCGATCTGTTGCGACAGTCCGGACAGATCACAGAAGCAATGCAGTGGCGGCGAAGATCTGAGCTGGCTCGCGATGGAGAGCCGCTCAATCGGGTACAGGTACAGTTCGGCGATCGTACCTACGAACTCGACGAAATTGATCAGCTCAAATTGTCCACGTTGAACGTTCAGTTCCTTTTTGCCCGCAACCGCATTTCGCCGGCGCTTTGCGACGCCCACTGTCGCACTGGTGTCAATCTTGGAGAGGAAGGTAGATTCGAAGAGGCCCTTGAACAGTTCAAACAGGCAACGCTGATAGACGTCCACGATCCGCAGCCACATTATATGCGAGGACTGACCCTGCTCAACCTGCGGCGTTATGGAGAAGCCATCGAAGCATACGAGACGACAGAAACGTTGGCACCTGGCTGGTTTCAGTGCCGCAGTGATTTATGGATGTCTAAACAGCTGGCCGGTGGTCGCTACAGTCACGAACTTTTTGATGCACTATGCCAGGTTCAGGATGAAAATCTTTCCAATGCAAACAAGATTAATATTTGTCAGGAATGGTTGCAGCGCCATGCCGATCTAGCCAGTCTCTATCTGTTTCTCGGCAAAAGTTTGCAGGCGGCGGAACAAGACGAAAATGCCTACCAGTGTTTTCGCCAAGGTCTGATAGTTGCAGAGGAGCCCGATGTGCGAACCAGATTGCTGGTAGCAGCCGCGAGCGTCTCGCCACCGGGACCCGATCGCGAATGGTTTCTAGAATCTGCCGTTGAAGAGAACGGCAATCTGGTATCAGCAGCAATGGCACGTGTGTTGAAGCAAGTCTACGATTGATGCTATCGGTCCAGTCAGATCGATTGGCTAAAGCCCAATAGACCCTCCAAGATTTCGGCATCGGTCAACAAAACCAGAATCCGGCGACTGTCGTACCGTTGAATCGCCGGATCTTGGTCTCTGCTATGAAAATTGAAGGAACTCGCCTTCCTTGTAGCAGCGAGTTTTGTATTTGGGTTAGTCGAACTCCAGGCGCCAAATTGTCGCAGCGGTTCTGTCACTCGAGACCCAGCCGCTTTTCTTTGAAAACTTGATTATGCGTCCAAATTGTTTCAGGAAGTTTTCAGTGAAAATTAACGTTCGACCATTATGTGGAATCGCGCTTAGAGAACTACATTCGGACTTCTGAAGCGCTTGGATACTACTTTCGTTCGAGGAAGCAGCGAATGACGAAGGCGCGTCAGCTATCGTTGCGCCCGCCCTCCTGCGGCACGACGAACTTGAAAGTACTTCCCTTTCCAAACTCGCTCTCCGCCCAAATCCTGCCACCGTGTGCCTCAACAATCTCTTTGCAGATAGCAAGACCCAATCCCTTTCCGCTCTTCTCAGCATGGTCCGCTGCTTCTACTTGCTTAAATCGTTCGAACACCGCCGAAAGTGCCGACTGCGGAATGCCACGACCTTCATCTTTGACAGAGAACTCGAGCAAGTCTCCTTGCACTCGATAATCGATGGTGATGGTGCTTTCTGCTGGAGAAAATTTGATATCGTTAGAGAGCAGATTTACGAGCACTTGCACCAATTTTGATTCGTCTGCAAATGCTTTTGCGCCTTGCGCAGTCGGTGCCTCTATCTTGATGCCATTCTTCTGGGCCAGGTACGAAACTGCCGCTGTAGAGCGCTCAACCACCGACGGAATGTCGATTTCGTCAAGGTCCATCTTCATTTTACCCGCTTCCAGCTTTTCCAGATCCAGGAGCTGATCGATAAGAGCCATTAACCTATCCAGCTCCCTCTCGCAGAGCTCCACCGCTGTCCGACCAGACTGGTTGAGCTCTCCGAATATGCCAGTGGGAATCATTGACAGAGTTCCCTGCATTGAACTCAGAGGTGTTCTCAAATCATGGCTGACCATCTGAATGAACTCCTGTTTCCATCGTTGAACTGCATGTCGCTCACTAACATCGATGCCGACAATCAAATACTTTCTCTTATCCCGATAATCAAAACTGGTAACAGACAGCTCCAGGGGAATTTCGCTTCCATCGTTCTTGGAAGCTGTCAATTCAACCACCTTGCCCAGCCATTGTTCCTCGACAATCTTCATGAACTCCAGGTCTTCAAGGTTTGCCAGGTCTCTGAAAAGAGGCTTCAGACAGCTTGCCACTATATCCAGATTCTCGAGTCCGAACATCTGCCGAGCTTTTGTATTTAGCTGCTCGATGCGTCCATTGATGTCGCTGATGAAGAGCGCGACAGGCATAGATTCGACGATGGTACGGATTCGTTCTTCGCTGGCTTTGAGAAGGTTCTCTGCTGCTTTGCGTTCCGTGATCTCATGAGCAACGCAGAAATACGCGCAGTTCTCGGGTGACCAGGTGATGGACCAGAGCATATCTACTACACTTCCGTCCTTCCTCTTAACTCGATTCTCGCAAGTGACACTGCGCTTGGTGCCATCCATTCGATTCAGCGTACTAAGAGTATCCGGAACATCTTCGGGAACCAAAAACTCAACCAGAGCGTGGTCCAGTAGCTCTTGCGGCTCGAACCCCCAGACCTGAGTCGATGCATCGCTCACCTCGGTAAAATTATTCGCCTGGTCGAGTGAGCAGATGACATCGGAAGCGTTCTCGACAATTGCCCGTTCGCGACGCTGTGTTTCAGCAAGTGTTCTAGCCATCTGGTGAAAGACGCTATCGAGGCGACCGATCTCATCTGTGCCGTTCAATTGCGAATTCAACGGTCGCGATGAGGAGAAACGGCTGGCATTATCAATGACAGTGTTCAGCCTACGTGTGATCCCCAGACTGATGTAAAAAACAAGCAGAGTGGCAAGCGGAATTGTCGCTGCTGGACCCAGTATCGCGAACGTTTTCACGTTAGCGGCATAGCCGGCAGGGATATCCGGTTTGCCACCATTCAAGGACTCCCGGTGCAACTTGCGAAAAGCTGTTTGCTCGTAGACGAACTGCTGCAGAAGGCTCTGCGCTTGTTCACGAACTCCGGGAAGGACAATAAAATCAAACGCCTCGGGCAGGGAGTACTTGTCCTTTACCAGTTCGTCAAGCAGCGTGAACGCTCTTGTTTGCATGAGCCTCATATGGCTCAATCGGTTTTTCAGCTTCGGTTTGTCATCGAGAAGTTTGATCAGCCTCTCAAAGGTCACTCGGGACCTGTCGCGCAGCACTTCATAGCGTTTCCTCATACTCGCTTGCCGGGTAAATGGATAAACTGCCGTGATCGAAGAGGCTTCGAAAAAACCTTGCGCGATTTCAGCAGTTAAGCTCTCGACTTGTAGGGCGCGAACCTGACGGTCAAGCTCCTGGTCGGCATGATCAACAAGCACGAAAAGGGAGAAGAGAAATAATAAACTGAGAATTACAGGAATCAGAACCAGCGCCAAACCTTTGTGCAGGATGCGGACATCACCAAGGTCCAACCACCTTAAGGCAGACGAGCTTCCCGGTTCTGTTTTTACTGTCTGCATCTGACGTTCGTCTCTCCAACCGAGGTCACTGTATGCGGTGCTGGAAATGCCTACTCGGGCAGCGGAATCCTAAACCAGAAAACACTTCCCTTGCCCTCTTCGCTCTCCACCCCGATAGTTCCATCATGAGCCTCCACAATAGACTTGCAGATCGATAATCCCAGGCCTTTACCACCTTTAACATGATGGTCGTCGCTTTCCACTTGCTTGAAACGCTCGAAGATCATTTCCTTCTTCTGTGCCGGAACTCCCCTGCCCTGGTCCTTGATGCGCACCTCGAAACAGTCGGATTTTTCTTCAAAATCAATTGTGATGGTGCTTTCCGGAGGGGAGAACTTGATAGCATTGGACAGCAGATTGACTATTACCTGCATTAATTTTGGTCCGTCTGCATATCCATCGACAACACCGGATCTTGTCTCGATGCGGATCTTCTTCGACTCAGCGACATTATTCACAGCAGTGAGTGAACGCTGAACAATCGTACCGACATCGATAACTCCTCTTTCCAATTGCATCTTTCCGGCTTCGAATTTCTCCAGATCAAGCAGTTCGTCGAGCAGGTCTGTCAAACGGATGAGGTCCGATTCGCTCCTGGACAGTGTAGTCATTCCCTTCTCGCTCAGCTGTCCGTAAACACCGGC
>CAYTDR010000159.1:0-5239 GCA_964436185.1 uncultured Candidatus Obscuribacterales bacterium
CGGAAGCCCGGAGAGCTCAGCATTGTCCCTCACGAGAATCTGCTCCGCACAGATATTACTATCTTCGATGACACCGTCTTCAGTGCAGATCAAAATACCAACCGGAATACTCTCGACGATCATTCGAACGCGAGCAGCCCGTTCCTTTGCCAGTTCTTCGGCAATCTTCCTTTCGGTAATATCGTGTCCGATGCAGAAAAATGACTGTTGCAACTCCGACCAGCAGATCGACCAGAGTATGTGAGCGATCTCGCCATCTTTGGTCAGTATGCGATTCTCGAGACTGACCTCGTCAAGCCTGGGACCTTTTGTAATTTGCAGTATCGAGTCAACATCCTCGGGAAAGACGATGTTGGTAATATAGGAGCCCAAAACATCATCTTCCTCAAATCCCCAGTTGCACACGGCTGGATTGATGTCTGTGATTCTTCCGTTCTTGTCCATGGTAAGAACGACATCGGTGGCATTCTCCACCAAAAGCTTCTCCCTGACAGAAAGCGCCTTCAGTTTGTCAGCCATGAGATGAAAGGAATCATCCACCCTGGCAATCTCATCGGCACCGGACATGCGCGGCAGCAACGTCTGCCCGGAAGCGAGCCTGAGACTATTGTCAACCAGTGCATCCACACGTGAGGCGACTGCACGGCTGAAGAACAAGGCAAGAGTAACACTGAAAAGCGCATTGAGAGCGAATCCTGCAATCACGATCTGCACAATCAAATCCTGATAAACAAAACTAGACTTGGACGGCGGATAGACACTGTAGACGCTGTGGAGAAAATCCTGCCTGGCGTTCGCCCCCTGACGAATGAACGGTTTCACCTCTCTGACCAACACCAGATACTCGAGCTTTTCGGCAGGATCCTCTTCATCGGTAAAATGCGCAGCTTGACTAAAACATCGCTTGAATCCTTTATCGACCAGGCCGTGCCAGTAGTGCGCCTTATCGAGCAAAAGCTTGTTATCCGAGACAAGCCCTTCCAGCTTGCCATAATCGCTCGCCATCTGCGTCTTCGATCGTTCGTAACGCAGTTTGAAAAGATCGCCGCGCGTGACAAAGTAGGCGAGCAGATTGCTTACCGCATCTGTAAATGTCGAGTAGCCGTCGGAGGCAGCAAGGAGAATGTTTTTTACCCTGGTCTCCGCGCCCGCCTGTTTTTCATAGGAATGAATAACATGGCTCAGGATAAGCAAGAAAACGGTGCCGGTCAGAAGGGGCAAAGAGACCAGGAGATAGCCCTTCTTCGAGATACTGATGTCCTGATGGCGCCATGCCATAATGTCAAACGCCCATAACCGAGATGATGGTGGCAAATGCTATCATGAATCGATTCTAACGCAAAGGAAAAGAGGTGAGACTGCAGGCAGCGATCTCAATAATGGTGGCCGGAGCATTGGCCGCCCATGCCTCCGATGGTCAAACCTGGGGCAGACTGGCGGCTACAGCCGAGAGCCAGACTAGCCACAAATCGGATATCCCCATAGAACGCGAGAAGCTGTTTGAAACGTTGTTTGCCATGCTAGACGTTGCCCGCCGTTTTGGCGTCAAAGATCCCAGATATAGCGAGAGTCTCAGGATGATAACCGAAGCCTACCTCGCTTTGAATGAAATACAAAAAGCCGAGCCCTATGTCAAACGAGAGATCAAAGCGCTTTCACTCATGAGAGATGACTATCCGGACCTGGATTTTCCCCTCTATTGCCAGGGTTTGATATATGAACGGCGGCATGAGTTCGAGAACGCGCGCAAAAGCTATCAAAAGGCCATGGCAGTGACAATGAAGTGGTCCAAGTTCGAGGAGTCTGGGCCTCTGAAGATTTTCAGCCATCAGGCGATAGTGGCGTTTGCCCAGGGTAGGAAAGCTGAAGCTATCGAGATAATCCAGAAGGGCCTGGACTTTTGGTGGAAGCTCATGAAAAATCGACCAGCTCGAGCGGTAAGACTGGTTGAAGACTGCACCATAAATGATTTGCTCCGCAAACAGCCAACCGATTCATTGCTAATCGGCGCCTACAACGAGACAAGCAAGGCGATGCTCACTCGATCGATGGAGAGAGTGACTCTCATTTGCGGAGAATATTCCAAACCAACATGCGAGTTGCGCTGCCTCTTGACCAGTTGGTACATCGAGCGCGGCGACATCAAGTCCGCTCAAATCAATGCAGGCAGGGCGCTTTCCATCGCGCGAGGGATAGAACCGAAGGACGAAACCCTGGTTATTAAATGCGAAGCTAGCCTGGAGCACGCTTTGCAATTGGCACAAAAAAATTCTGATGCAAAGACGCTGCAGCGCGACTGAGCACGAAGCAGGATGCGCAAGAATCAATGTTTCGTTCCCATTCTTCGCACATGCGCGTATAGTCATGCTGACTGGTTAACCTGCTAAAGTATTCGCGCGGTCGAGTTGCCGAAAGGCAAATTGCTAGCTTGCCGAGAGCCGGTCATGCTCAAGACATTCAACAACTTGAAGATTACCTACAAGGGCATGATTCTTGTGGCAGTTCCGCTGCTTTTTGGAACGATATTCCTGGTTCTCTTGAGCGTTGCTCTTTTCGAGTCTGAGGATGAGGCGAAACGCGCAGCGTGGGCGCGCAATGTTCTCTCGCACGCGCAGGCAATCGCATCGTACCAGGGACACTCTCTGGCCTACTCCGCCGCCTATCTCGCTTTCAGCAACCCCGACAAGCAAGACAGTTCTCTCAGTCGATGGAAACATACTGAGGAGATGTTCGAACGTCTCTACCAGCTAATTGGTGACGACAAATCAATAAAAAAACAAGCTGATATCTGGCTGGCTGCCAGCACGCGCGCGCATAACGCATTCCACCTGGTTGGCGAAATATCAAGCAAGGACGAACGAGGTATTCTGAGAAAACGACTACAGCGACAGCTCAGATCTGCGGCCAGTTTCGAATCGGTTACCAGGCAAGACTTCGTAGACGGTCTGAAGAACGTTCAAAGCAAGAGTCACTTGAGCGCCGCTGCATGGAACGAATTCGTCAATAAACTTCTGACCTTCGGACTGATCATGAACGTCGTCCTCAGCCTGGCTGCAGCACTAGTTTTTGGACGAAGCATCGGTCGCAGATTGAAGGCTCTCGCCGACAGCAACATGAAATTCACCTCCGATCTGCCACTAAACCCGGTGCTGCAAGGAAACGACGAGATAGCTCATTTAGACAAAACCTTACATATAATGGCAAAGGAACTGCAAGCGGCGGCGCGCAAGCAGAGAGCGCTTCTGGACAATGCTATGGTAGTGATTTGCTCGCTCGCCAGAGACTGCTCTGTTATCGACATGAATCCGGCGTCTATACGTGTTCTTGGATACGCACCAGAAGATTTGATTGGAAAAAGCTTGCTCGATCAAGTGATGGAAGATGATCGAAACCGAACGAGAGCGGCAATCCAGGCGCTGAAGGATAGAACGCAAAATGAGCTCGAAAACCGAATGGTGCGTAAGGACGGAACCATCATCAACGTCCTCTGGTCGCTGCAATGGTCGGACAAAGAAGGCATTTGCTTCTGTGTCGCCCACGACATTACCGAGAGAAAGTTGGCTGAAGCACTAATTCTTGAAAGCGAAGCACAGATTCGTCTGATTCTGGAGACCATCCCTGTCGGCGTGTTCGTCGCTGATCAAACGGGCATGATTGAGAACCTCAATCAGCGAGGCGGGCAGCTGTTCGGCGCCAGTGAAGCCTCACTGCGAGGCTCAATTATAAGCGATCTATTCGTGGATGAAAACGAGCATCACGTAGACCTTTTCTACATTCGTCAACAAGCTGCATTAGGCACGATGGGAGAGCTAATGGGCAGGAGAAGTGCTAACAACACCTTTCCAGTCGAGTTGCGGATAGGAGAGTTTACTCTTATCGGACAACAAATGCTGCTCGACATAGTCACGGATGTAAGCGAACGCCGGCAAGTAGAAAGGCTCAAGCGAGAGTTTGTTTCGATGCTCAGCCACGACCTCAAAGCACCGCTGACGAAAACCGTTTCTACGATGAAGCTGCTCCTCAACGAGGATGTGGCCCAACTGGACAAAAAGGGAAAGCAGAAAGTAGATGTTATAGAGACCGAGGTCGATCGCTTGATCGCCCTCATCGAGGAGCTTCTCGAGGTTGATAAACTCGCTTCCTCGCAACTGACGATCAAACGAGAACCGGTGCGCATCGACTCCATCGTTCTGCGCGCGGTCAGCGCAGTGGCATATCTAGCGGAGAAAAACAGCGTCCGAATTGTCACTGACTTGCAGCCGTTGGAAACCGTCGCCGACAGCGCCAAGTTAGTCCAGGTGCTGGTTAATCTCCTCGGCAACGCCATCAAGTTTTCTTCGCCCCGCAGCACCATCAGCATCTCTGTCGCCCCCTGCCCGGAAGGCATCGAGGTAAAGGTAGCCGATCAAGGGAGAGGCATCCCGGAAGCAGCCCTGGAAACGATCTTCGACCGATTCAAACAAGTGGAGACAAGCGATCGAACAGAAAAGAAAGGCACCGGTCTTGGTCTCTCGATCTGCAAAATGATTATCGACGCCCACAACGGCACCATCGGCGCCTCCAGCGCTCTCAACGAAGGCAGTACTTTCTGGTTCCGCCTCCCTTCCCACTAAAACCCGCCCCAGTGACGATTTGCAAGCTCCGAGCTCGTCATCATACTATCTTTTTTAGTATATCGCAAATCAACTAAAACAGGCATGAATAAAGCGATTCAACACGAGGCGGCAGCAGATGGAAAGCCTTGGGGCTCTCAATCTGCTGCCGCGCATCTGCTCTACGCGTTGCCTATGGCGCTGTCAACAACTCAGCCGTGTTCCGCTCCGAGGAGACGGCCGCGGCTTACTTCGGCGAGTCCGAACCCTCGGCCGGGCCCTCGGGCGCAATCGCGGCGGGACCGCTGTCGCCCGTTCCGGACTTGTTGCCCTTCTTCCCGAACAAGAAGGCGAGGACGATGGCGGCCATCGCGGACGCGACGAACATGATGAAGCCGATCACCACGAAGCTGAACACACCCGTCAGGATCCAGGTGATGACCACGGCGACCGTCGTCGCGGCCGGAGCGGCACCGATGGCACCGCCGCCGGCACCGAGAACGGTGGCGTTGAGCGTGGCAATCAGGAAGGCCAGGATCGCGTCGACGATGACGCAGCCGATCACGTACTTGACCAGGAAGCTCTTGAGCTTCGCGTTGTTGGCTTGCGTGTTGTTGGTGTCATTCGACATAGCGAGTACTCCCGGT
>CAYTDR010000159.1:5339-11510 GCA_964436185.1 uncultured Candidatus Obscuribacterales bacterium
CGCGTTGTTGGCTTGCGTGTTGTTGGTGTCATTCGACATAGCGAGTACTCCCGGTTTTTAGGAACGAACTCGTCTGCGGCGGGGTTACCCACCTGGCCGCAAGACGATGGGTACAATCCAACTAGAGTCCAATCGAGTTCGCGCACTCAGCCCCACTCGGACTGCTCTTACTCGAGCAGGAGAATGAGAGCCATCAAGCCGACTCCCAGCGAGGTCATGAAGAAGTAACCGATGGCACCGTTGTTCTCGGCGGCTTCCTTGCGAACGTGGGGAATCAGGATGCAGCAGGCGATGTAGATGAACGCGCCGGCGGCAATCGGAGTGGCGTAAAGAGGGAAGCCTGTGATGGCGCTGCTGAGTCCGAATGCCAGCAGGACGCCGACGACACTTACCAGCCCACTTGCCAGGTTGGCGAGCAACGCCTTGGTTCGCGAGAAGCCGCTGTGCCGAAGAACTGCGAAGTCCCCCAACTCAAGCGGAATCTCATGAAGGAAGATGGTAATCGTCGCCGCGATACCGGCAGGCACGCTGATCATGAAGGCGGTTCCGATGACCAATCCGTCCATCATGTTCTCGATAGCGTCGCTTACGAGAACCAGATACCCTTCCGGGCGAACCGCGTCGGTGCTGTTGCCGGCAAGGCGTTTCAGCATCAGGTCCACGAAGTGGAAACCGAGGAGACCGACGATGAGCATGAAGGCGACGAACAACCCGCTGTGACCGTGACCGTGGTGGTCGTGGGTCTCTTTTGCGGCAGTCGTGCCTGCGTGGTCATGATGAGCATGGTTGTGATGAGCGTGGTCATGCGAATGCCCGGCGTGGTCGTCCGCATCGGGGTCCGCCGGAGGCTGAGCCGCTTCCTGCATCTCCGCCCACTGCGCTTCAAGCGTCAGTGCGTGGGGGATGAGGTGCAGAATGCCGTTGCCCAGCATCGCTCCTGCAGCAAGCGCCAGAAGGCAGTGGGACCAGCGCTTGTGCAGCCGCTCGTCCGAAAGAAAAGTCATGATTCCCACAAGAGAAGCGGCGCTGACAAGCACTGCTGCCAGCAAAGCGTATACAAGAGTCATGTTAACCCCCACGGGTTGAAGTTTCGAGGTCACAGCAGCCTGGAGCTCGCCACTTTGGCCAAACATTCCAGGTATGAACATCAAGCACGTTCTTGACTGCCCAGGAGGAACTCCTGAACAGATGTGCGATTAGAAGAGCGGGTTAGCGGTTATCGAAGAGGTTGAGGTGGGATTCCGAAATCAATTGGGTTGAAAGGTATCTTGAATACTAGGTTGACAAGACGTTCATGAGCAAATGGCTTTTAAGATATTGCAATATGACTCCACTATCTCTGCTGTTGAGGATTATTTCTTGCTTCAAGCTATATTTTCTGTGCGTATATTGGGGTACTTACGCCTGCGTGACATCTCTCTAATAAATGGAAATCATTTCCATTTTCGACTCGCGAGAACTCCGCTAACCAATATTGTGTATGACCTTATGGCTTAAAAACCGGCTCAAGAGATACCGGTATGGATCATCTTGACGCATGAATATTCAACAGTTAAGCCTCCAAGAATCACGCGCATGGAGGATGCAGAATAGAACGCTTCCGCACCGACATGCCTGGCGAAGCTGAGCTCACCCTTGTTCCGTTCCACGACTGTTCATAGCCAGCCGCGAACAGTGAGCGATTCTTCCAGTTTGATACCGGTATGCACCTCATCGAAAAAAGCGATGGCAAACTGGCCCCAAGTGATTGCACCACGATCCATCAGAGCTTTGCCTCTGCTGATCGAATTGCATTGTTGAGCCGAAAGAAGAGACGTCCTCTCAAGAAAAGTTTCGATGGTGGTTTTTTGCTCTTTCAGATCGGTAAGAAGACCGTCCAATTTGTCTGTTGGAATGCCTTTGTAATTCAGGACGAGCTCCAGCATGTTGACGTTGAACCCGTCCTCCTCGACATACTCTGGCACTGACAGTTGATCGGCATTGGATAGCATCTGTTGGCTCAAATTCTGCATGGGCTCGCGCGGCATGAACACCGCAGTACCCTGGTGCATGCAGACGAAGCAAGCCTCTAGCTTAGTACCGGGCATCAATTCTCCTGTGGAGCGAAGCATTCCGGTCAAAGATCCCAGGGCTTCACTGGAAATCCTGTAAAGGCCCTCACCTTCGACTGCAGCAATCTCACACTGGAGAATTTGTCCTGGGATGAGGTCGAACTCTTTCGACGAATCTTCTTTCATGCTGACGCCCTCGGCCGATCGAACTTCACTGGAGGTCTCGGGATCGTTGTAAAAAACGCACCTGACCTTCGAACTCTCTGGCTTATTATAGCCTTCGCTCGCTCCCTTCAGAGACCGGTTACAAACCAAGGTTGTCAGCAGTACACAAAATTAGGCGATTTCACCCATACCTGTTTCGCTATCTGACGCCCATCCAGCAACTCACCGGCACGATCGAAGAACGCTCCAATCCGTAGTTTTCCTTTCTGAGCGAGAAGCGGTTCTTGCTAACCGGCAGGAGGAAATTTCCGTTGCGATGCTCTGCTTCGGTCCGCTAGGACTGCAACATAAGTTTTTGCGAATGTTTCGCAATAAGGACGCGCTAGTCAAGAGAATCAGTCCCACTTGACCACCATCCCTGCTCCCCGCAGAGCTCAATCTTTGCCTACAGCGCGGTTGTCAAAAGGAAGTTGACCCTTCGTAACCCCGATTTGGATGCAGCTTAAAGAGACCAATAGAATCTTGGCCTCCTCAAAAACTCTTTGCTTCAGGCGAAATAACTTCTCAAAAGACCTAATTTCTTTTATCCAGTATTAAATTCAGTGGCAGTTTCGGCTGTTCATATGGTGTTTTGCCTCAGAAGCGTGACCATACACACTTCCGACAGAACACGCTTCTTTCATCGTTCGCTTCAGTATGCACACAACTAGCTGAAGCACACGAACAACTCTTCACACCTTCGTCATGCCTGCATGCACAGGCATGTTCGCTCTTACACGACCTCAGAAGAAGAGGGGAATAGCTATGAAAAGTGAAAATGTACTCGTGCTCGGCTGCGGTGTCAGTGGACTGACCTCAGCTCTCAGATTGCTTGAAGCTGGCCACAAGGTCACTCTCTGGTCCAAGGAGCCTGTCGGTGAGCTCGCCCCTAGCTCGCGCAACGCTTATGCCATGTGGGTTCCGGTAGCCCTCGGCGATGATGACCGCGTCGAACGGTGGGGTGGAGAGACTCTCGAGGAGCTGACTAAGCTGGCGCTCGATCCGCTCACCGGAGTCGTCATGCGCCAGATCTTCAACCTCCGTACCGAGAAGGGCGAGCCCTGGTATTCGGGCAAGTCGTACTTCCGCCACGGCAAGGCCGGCGAGTTCTCCAGCCAGTACGAAGACGCCTGGGTCCTCGACAAGGCTCCGGTTATCGATCCTCCCATCTACCTGAAGTGGCTCACTGACAAGGTGCGCGCCGCCGGTGGCGTCTTCGCCCAGAAGAAGATCGACAGCCTGTCGGAATGCCCGGCCGAGTACTCGGTCGTGGTCAACTGCACGTCGCTGGGATCCCGCGAGCTAATCGGGGACAAGGTCATCTACCCGGTGCGCATGCAGGTGGTGAAGGTCAAGCAGAACGGGTTCGACAAGGTCGTCATCGACGACGAGGGTCCGAACAAGCGCGCTTGCATCGTTCCCCACAAGGACTACATCAAGCTCGGAGCGGTCTTCACCGACAACAGCGAGTCGCTGGTGGTCGACGACAAACAGACGGCGGACATCATCGAGCGCTGCAAGCTGATGGTGCCTGGCTTCCAGACGAGCCTGGACGACGTTCTGTCGGTCGACTGCGCCGTGCGTCCGGAACGCTGGCCGATCAAGGTGGAGAAGAGCAAGCTCGATGACGGGCGGGTTCTGGTCCACTACTTCGGCATGGACGGGATGGGTTACATCAACTCGTTCGGTATCGCCGACGAGATCGTTCGCTACCTCGCTTCCTGAGTAAGCGACCCGTCAACGCTTATCGGGCGACGCACTGGCGCGTCGCCCGATTTATCTTCCTCCATCATCTCCACTAACGAATCCACGAGGTAAGACATGGAAACCAAGCCACAGCCGCAAGTCGCCCCCGGTCTCGAGGGCGTCTACGCCTGCCACACCAAAATCAGCGAAGTCGACGGCACCGCCGGCAGGCTGATCTTCAACGGCTTCGAAGCCAAACAGCTTGCTGAGAGCAAGACGGTCGAAGAGGTCTGGTACATTCTGCGCCATGGCGTCGCTCCGAGCGCGGCCGAACTCTGCAAGTTCAAGCAACAGGTCGAGACTGACGGTCGCCTGACCGGCAAAGAGATCGGGTTGATCGCCGCTGTTCCGGCCAGTGACCCGCTCTGCCGCGTCCGTACGGCACTCTCCATCGTCGCCAACCAGCGCAAGCTGAAGCCATGGCTCAACCGAGACCTGGCGGAAGTGACCCGCGAGCTGGCCATCCTGCCCGCCCTCATGCCCTCGATCGTCGAAGTTCTCCAGACCGGCAAGTCGCCACGGCGCAAGCAGAACAACCGGGGCTACGCCGACCGCTTCCTCAACGGCGTTCTCGGCAAGCGGCCGACGACCGAGCAACTGCGCGCCGTGGAAACCTACCTGATCCTGACGATGGATCACGGCATGAACGCGTCGACGTTCACCGCCCGTGTGGCGGCGTCCACCGGCGCTGATGTGGGCGGTGCCATCACCGCTGGCATCGCCAGCCTCTCCGGACCTCTGCATGGTGGCGCTCCTGGCCCGGTCCTCGACATGATCGACTCCATCGGCTCTCCGGACAATGCGGAAGCCTGGATCGCCAACGAACTGGCCAACGAGCGCCGCATCATGGGCTTCGGGCACCGCGTCTATCGCACCGACGACCCGCGCTCCCTGACGCTTCGCGGCGTCGCCGACCGGCAGAACGGTACTCGCGTCGAGCTGGCCCGATCGATCGAGAAGGCGGTCCTCGAGGCTCTCTCGAAGCGGCAGGAAGAGAAGGCCAAGCGCCTCGGTCAGCCCGTTCGCCAGCTGCGGGTGAACGTGGAGTACTGGACCGCGGTCGTTCTCGAGCACGTCGGCATCCCGCGCGAACTGTTCAGCACCACGTTCTGTACCAGTCGTGTAATCGGTTGGAGCGAGCACATTCGCGAGCAGATCGCGAACAACAAGCTGTTCCGCCCAATGTCGGTCTACACCGGCAAGATGCCCGAGTAATCCCAACTCGAGAAACCTCCTACCGATGCGCCCCACACCGCATCGGTAGACTATCCCAACCTCCAGGGCGAACGCCATGCTCGCCCTGGAGGCGGCCTTACACAAAGAAACGCGAAGCATTGTTGCACTTGCCGATAGGCACGATTATAAAACCAGCATAACTGCCTCTCTATCTGCTCAAGCTCCACTTGTCACGCGCCATGTTGTTCCACCTGGCAACATTTCATGTCACAAATTTTCGCCATCTATCTATTATAACATATCATACTATACTCCATCAGCACTCCGCCCTCAATGCCACCGCACTTGGTGCCCGCTCCAGGTTAGAACGCTCCCTAAGTCAACACTAACTTGTGAAATACAGCGAAGAAAACGCTGAGTTCATAAAGGAAATGGCAACTTCCGGCCGACCTGCAGGAACCGAAATGCAAATAAAACTTGGGCAGCCGGCCAGCGTGAAATTCGTTATCAGAGTATGCGACTAGTACCGGCGAAATGCACCGCCAGGCCTCACCCTTTCAATTAGGGATAATCCTCGAAAAACGCAGCAGGATTGGCTTGAGCGCATCTGCTCGGATGCCGATCAAGGATGGCGTTTCAGATATAGCCGATATCCAAGTTTGTCGGCTCAGACTCTCAATCTCAAAAAACATGGTGGCAATCAACGCCACCCCTTGATAACCAGGCTGATAATGCCTACTGTTAGGCATCTCCCACTTACAGCCCCTCGAGTCATCTGAACCAAAGAAACCGAATCGCTCACTGCTTCTAAACGCGTATCCAAAGACAGGCAACTGTTCCGGACAACCAACTCTCTTCGAAAGGGGACAGACATGGACCTTGTTCTCGCGCTGCAAGTGACGTCGTTCATAACCAGCACGGCCGCGTCAGTCGTCTTAGCCGTCTTCGCTCTCCGAGAGAAAGAGAAGAGTCGCCGACTCCTCTGCCTGAAAAC
>CAYTDR010000160.1:0-11438 GCA_964436185.1 uncultured Candidatus Obscuribacterales bacterium
CAGTTATTCTTTTACTATACTGGCCACGGAACATTCGACCCTGTTTCCGGAGAGCCGGGGCTGGCTCTGGGAGGGAAAGAGGTCGTTTACTGGTCCGAGGTCTTCGAGGCACTTGATGCTCCGAAGAGTCTTGATCTGATAGTTTTGCCGGATTGTTGAGACTCCAATCGTCTAGCCGACAGGTTGTCGGACAATGCAGTGGCAATTTTGAAGAAAGCAGCCAAAGATGAGGTTCAACAGTGTGTTGCGCCGTTGTACGATTTTGGCGACATTCATCGCGGACTTATTTCGTACTGCGCCACGGAGACGCTGCAGTCAAACATGACTATGGAAGCGTGGAGAGTTGCCATGCAGGAGATGATGAGGCGCATAGGGCAACGAAAAGACGCGGAATTGCAAGTTGTCGGGGACCCCAACTTAGTTTTGTTCGCGGGCGAACAGGAACACGCGAAGGTTCGCTAGTTCATTTATAGATTGCACTTACCGTCGCTTGGATTCGAGCGTCCGCATTCCTCATATATGTCATCTCGGGAAGCACGAAAACTGTTGATGTTTTCGTTAGGTCCGAGCATCTCCGCCAATCGACATTAGTTACATGTGAACGGCAACGATTCGCGAATGACGCAACTAAATTTTGGAGATAGGAAAATGAAAAACTCAATGATTACCCTGGCAACTCTCGTAGCAATCTGTGCAACTACATTCGGTGGCATCATCGACGCTCCTGCACACGCCCTGTCGAACTCGCCAAAGGCAACCGCTGGTAACTCCAAGAGAGTCTCTCTATATAACACCAGTCCTGAGTTCCTCGCGAAGATAAAGGTCTACTTCGACAACAAAGACTTTAAGGGGCTTCAAGAGCTCTGCACGAAAGCTCTCGAGTCGAACAACAGAAACGCTGATGCCTACTACATCCGAGCGCTCTGCACTTACGTTCTGGACGGCGGAGCAGATGCCATCCTCGGTGACCTGAGTGCCGCGATTACCCTACAGCCCGGATATTCGGATGCGCTAAAAGCGAGAGCCACTATCTATGCGGCAGTCAAACAGCACGGGCACGCAGTCGATGATTTGTCGGTCGTTCTTGCCCTGGAGCCGCAGAACGTTGATGTCATAGTTGCCCTTATCAATAATCACTACGAGATGTGTGACTACCAAGGAATGGTCGAAGATTGCACTTACTGGATCTCGATTTGCCCTGAAGAGCCTAATGCCTACTATATTCGCGCTCTGAGCTACATCGACATGAACAACCAAATTGCCGCTCGCGCAGACCTGGAGAAGGCCGCACAACTCTTCACCGCCCAGAATCGCCTGGAAGAGGCTGAAAAAGTGCAGAAAGTTATCGCATCAATTACTCACGGTCAAGGAGGTGGTGCTAGTTAGCTAAATGAGTCAACTGTTTGAGCCCCTGCAAGGACGACTGGTACCGCCAGTCGTTTTTGTTATTGGGGGTAGTTCCATGGTTGCCCGACTGATTGATTCGAGGAACCTGAGCATTGTCGTCGAGCTTAGTATCAGATTCCGTATAGTTGAGTTCGCGGTCCAGAAGCACGAACAGGGAAGGCATCGCTAAGAGGTTGACGAGGGCCCGTTGCCAGGGTGTTCGAATGGCGCGTGCTCGAGTTCTACCGCCTGCCGAGGTGCAGTGGATTTGTCCATAAGAGGACGAAGCAACTTCTCCCGACGATGATTATGACGATTGAGGGTCAAACCGAAATGACGCACCCGCTTGAATAAAATCGAATTTCGTCAATTCGTGTCCAGAAATTTGTAGACCCGAATAGACTTACTCAGTGAAGCGCCAATGAGCCAGGTCGGCGACGAAAATCTCAGGTTCAAGGCGACACGCACAACCAATTCAAGGACAAGTCGTATGTCCTGAAACTGCTCCAGAGCGATCTGGAGAGACTTTATGCGGGGGCGCAAGAAATCAATGCACACTAGTTCAGAATCAATGTACGAGGTTCCACCAGTAGTTGGCTATCTCGAGAAGTTTGAGAGACACTGCTCTAAATCGTATGAGTCGAATATGCCCGAAGAGGCGCCAGTAGTTGTCTACACGGGCGAACGCCTGGAGCCATATGCGAAAGGAAGCGTCAGATCCGAAAAACTCGGGTGGGATGACTTGGCATCACCTGCGGTAATATTCGCCAGTCAAGATGTTTACAGTACCATGAGCAAACAGGTAAAGCGCATCGGAATGCTGTTGGGCTCAACACAGCCCGCACGTCGCTAAGAGGCGGAAGTCGAGGTCTCGTTAATTGATTATAAATTCGAGCATCGCTCCGGCAGATTACTGACGGAGCGATTTTGATATCGTATTCAGTATTATTCCTTGTCCAGGTTCAGCGAAGCTGAGTTAATGCAATAACGCAAACCTGTAGGCTTCGGGCCATCGGGAAAGAGATGACCCAGGTGAGCGCCGCAGTTATTGCAGAGTACCTCGGTACGATGCATGCCGTAGCTGTAGTCCTCTTCCTTTTCTACGTTCTTATCATTGAACGGCGCCCAGAATGACGGCCAGCCGGTCCCCGATTCGAACTTCTTGTCCGAGGTGAACAGCGGCTCTCCGCAGCAGATGCATTTGTAGACACCTTTATCATGACAGTCATGATATTTCCCCGAGAATGCTCGTTCTGTTCCCTTTTCGCGGGCCACCTGGTACTGCTCCGGCTCTAGCAATTTCTTCCACTCGTCAGGAGTCTTTTGCACGGGATACTTCTTGGATGAAGGTCCCTTGTTCTCGTGTGGCAACGAGCAAGCGTTTTTTAGATCAGTCTGGCAAGCATTTTTCTGCTTTGAACTCTCATCGCTCATCTTTTCACCGTCCTTTCCTTGCGCCATGCAGCCACAGGACACGAGCACCGTGAATGCCGCTGTCATAATGAACTTGTTGGTTGGGCGCATAAACTTTTCCGGAATGCCTCATTAAATTCATCCGAACCTAATTATGACACTGAACGGCTTGATGTGCTCAAGGTCGAGCAAACCCTGAATCAGATTCCTCTGTTGTGCCTTTCACGAGCAGAGCTGATTGATTTGCGCATCAAAATCGTAATGGTCGCTGGTGGGACACGTTGTCAGCGGTGTCCTCTGGTTTGGTGGTGGAAGTTACGGTGCCAAAACGCTTACTCGACGTATCGACATAACAGTCCGATGGAATACAATTGTTGGACCCAATGATATTACACCTCAACCACTCCGGAAAAATTCTTTCGATCCTTGATGATCAGGACGAAGCGGAGAATGTCTCGCTTCTGTCAGGTCATAACTTTTCAATGCTGATCAACAAGAGCGATGTGGCTCGGTCGCTCGCTTTTCTCAAGGAGATACGTGAGACGAACACGATTCAGACGACTGAATTGCGTTTTGCATCGTCTTCGAATGAAAGCAGCCAAACACGCTTCTTTATGGGTGTGCCGAACTCCGACGGTTCAATTACGATGCTCATCCGGAGCGACAACTTCCCGCCTCTGATCACGGAGCAGGACAGGCGCGCCAGGGAACGAATGAGTACGCTCTTCAACAAATTGCCAATTGCCATGCTCATTTTGGACCGGGCCGGATTTGTCGAAGCTGTAAACTCTACGGCGGTCGATTTGTTCGATCATCCGCCCAATTCGTTTTCTCAGCTCCACGTTAACGATTTGCTTAAATCGAACCGGCAGGAGACAAGACAATCTTTTGTAGACTTCATGCTCACCAACACTCGCCAGCTAGTTCGGTTGGATGCGCAGCGACGGCACGGCGAACTGGTTTCGACCGAGATGTATGCTCAACCGATGGATTCTTCCGGGGAGCGAATACTGGTCACCATATTCGATATAACGGAACGAGTTCGACTCGAGCAGATGAAGCAGGATTTCATGGATATGATCACTCATGACATAAGAACTCCGATGGCGAATGTCAGTCTGTTTTTGCAATCGATTGCGGCAGGATTTTGCTGGGACGAACCGAAGGCGGAGATCGAGGATCGTGCAAATTGTACAGACAAGGAGGTCGGCCGACTGCTTCGCTTGATCGGTGACTTGCTTTCGCTGGACAAGCTCGATTCGAATGCAATCAAGCCGAGCTTTGAGAACCTGCCGATCTCTGCTTTGCTGAGAGACGCTCTGCGATCTGTAGACGACCTGGCAAAGGAACGGCACATCACGATTGTGACTGATGAGGAGGAGCTGTATCTTCAGGCTGACAGAGACCAAATCGTGCGCGTCCTGGTGAACTTGCTTGGAAATGCGATTAAGTACTCTTTCGAATCAAGCGAGATAGTGGTTCATTGGAGCCAACACGATAACTTCGCTGAGGTGCGTGTTGTGGATGCCGGACCTGGAATCGCCGAGAGCCAGCGAGCGCTCATATTCGAAAAATTCGCGCAACTGAGCGGTGACCGAAAACGGAAAGACAGCAGTGGCCTTGGTTTGGCTATCTGCAAAAGCATTGTCGAAGCGCATGGCGGAGAGATAGGAGTCGATTCTGTTGAAGGCGAAGGTTCGCAGTTCTGGTTTCGACTGCCGCACGCGGAGCCTGCTTCCGGGCAATAGGTTATGGCGATTGCGGTTCTGATTTTGCTGTAGAGTCCGGTCCTTCAAGCTGATAACCGTATTTTCTTCTCGTAGTGATGGAAACATTTGCACCATATTTCTCCAGGCGGCTTCTGAGCTTGGCGATATAGGTGCGAATCGTGCTTTCCGTTACGTCGGATTCAGTTGACCAGAGCCGCTCGAGAAGCGTCTCGGAGGAGAAAGAATGCTGTTGGTTCTTCAAGAAGAACTCTAACAGCGACAGCTCCTTTGGAAAGAAACTGCATTCCTTTCCGTCGATTTTGACGATACCATCAGTAGTATTGAGTTCGACATTCCCCAGCTTAAGTGTGGTGGAAACAGTCGACGGCTGTCGCCTGGTTAATGCGCGAATCCTCGCGCAGAGCTCCAATGCGTTGAATGGTTTCGTAAGATAGTCGTCGGCACCCGCATCCAGTCCATGAATCTTCTCGGAAGGCTGGTCTTTTCCGGTCAGCATCAAGACTGGTGCTTGCCCGCCATTTGTTCTATAGCGGCGACAAATCTCTACACCGGAGAAATTAGGCAACTCCCAGTCGAGAATGATCACGTCATAGTGCTCGTAGGTGAGCCTATCTACGGCTTCGCTGCCCGTATGGATTGTCTCGACTGTATGGTGTTCGCGTTTCAAAAAGGCCATCAAGTTCTTGCAGAGCAGAACATCGTCGTCCACAAAGAGTATCTTCGCCATTTGCGTCGGGACCTAACTTAACTGAAGATGATGTAGCCAATTCATTATATGCCCAGCTAAACAATTGCCTGTGCGTTATCGGTCAGGATAGATGCGCTGGTCCCTGCCTGATGCGATCGCGGCATAAGCTGGAGCATATCTAGATTCTTCTCCACTGAGAACAATTCCGCTTGAAACTCCTGCATGTTTGTATGCTTGCAGCATCCTCTGCAAGCCGAGAGGTATTCGCAGTCGGTTCGTACTCACAATAGCAGCCACCACATACGAGGAGCATCGGCGTCGTCGAGTTCTAAATGATCGATGACAGACTTTTCCTTTGCAGCTCTAAGGGCATCTGTCTCCATGTCGGTTATGTTTGGAGAATTTGCAGCCCTGAGAGCGCCTGCCTCAGTGCGGGCAGCGTTTGGATTACCAGTGAAATTTTTTGGTAATAGACCTTGCGAGTTTGATGAGCTGTCCATTATCGGTCCTCGATTGCGCCAACATGGATATTCTCGTTTCGTTATGTTGAAAAAAGGTTGGAACGCACCCAGTCGCCACTTTCATCGTTTTGAACCTTGCTGTAGATGCGATAGAGTATTAGAAATGGGAGTCTGTTAATGCCGGAACCAACAATTTGCGCAATTTGCCGGAAGCCGAAAGTGGAGATTCGCGGATTGAGCATGTCGCAGTGGATCTTTCATGCGGGCAGTTGTATATGTGATTCAGAGAACCTGGAAAGGCAGGAACGGACCGCAGTTCAAGTTTGCGGGCGTTGCAAGAAAGCCGTCACGCCTTTTCGCGGTGGTTCGCTCACTCAGTGGATCTTTCATCCGGCGGCATGCAAATGCGATCCGGAGGATCGGGTTATCGTCTCGTCTGCTCCACGGGCGGTGGCTCCATATGTTTCTTCAACTGTCGATCCTCAGATCGATGAACCGACGGATGAGGAACTCACCCGTTCTCTCGGTCTTGATCCTGCTCGATACAGTGTGCTTCGCCAACTTGGAAAGGGTCGCAGTGAGGTATACGAATGTCTGGATAGGATTCTGCGCAAGCGAGTAGCGGTAAAGATACTCTCCAGCAGAGGTTGGGACGAATCCGGAATCATTCGTTTTCAGTCCGAGGCCCGCATAACGGCTGGGCTCAATCATCCCAATCTTGTTAAACTCCTGGATTTCAACATCTCCCAAAATAATCATCCGTTCGTAGTGATGGAACTTGCTGATGGAAACACGCTGAACGATCTGATTTCCAAACAAGGTCGCATGGAGGTTCTGCTTGCATTAAACATCGCACGACAACTGTCCGACGCTATGGACTATGCCCATGCGAAGAACATAGTTCATAGAGATCTGAAGCCTTCGAACATCGTGATCTCGACGAACGATAATAAGCTGACGACTAAGATAATCGACTTCGGGATTGCGATGAAGGGAGAGGAAAACGCCAGCGGAAAACATTCATATCAGGGACACTCGTTTTCTGGAACACCTGGATATTTGGCTCCGGAAGCCATTCTTGGTCATTCAGTTGATTCCAGGTCTGATATTTACTCTCTCGGTACTGTGTTGTTTGAAATGCTAACAGGCGAGAAGGCATTCGATGGTGCCTCAATACTGGACACAATCAGGCTGCAGGTGGAGAGAGCTGCTCCGGGTCTGTCTGACTCGTTTGACGGCTCGCCATTTGATTCATCGCTTGATCAGTTGGTTGCAAAATGCATGTGTTTGTTTCCGGAGGATCGTTTCCAATCGATGGCGGACCTTCGTGAGGAGCTAGTTCGCATTGAGGAACGGCTTCAGCTCGATTCGACTCGTGCTGCCGCTCCGGCAGAATCGCTGTCTTCAAGCGGAGTGACGAGAACAAATGCGAAATCGTGGCGTATATTTTCTGCTGTGGTTGCGATGGCATTTGCGATTTTCGCTGCGTTTATTTTGATCGACATGAGTTCGAAACAAAACAGACAACAGTCGCCAGTAAAACTTCAGAAGGTAGTGAGTTACCGCATCGAATCTATCTTAGAATCGCCGGAGTTTACAATAAAAGTGACCTCTTCTGACTTGAGTATTAAACCTCGAGCCGATCAAGTGCTCATAACTGACGCTGACTTGCCAAAGATGATCTCTCAGCTGAAAAAGGATAAAAGGGCGCAAGATGAGCTGAAAAAGGGGCGTCTCATTAAGCTCAATCTCGATGAGCATGATATTGATGGTAGTGGCTTGGCAAGTATAGCGAATTTGCCTATCGGTAATCTCACGTTGCAGACTACGCTAGTCACGGATGAGAGCCTTCAGGTACTGAAGGACTTTCCGCGGCTGGAGAAGGTTGATCTCTTCTACTGCGATCGTTTGACTAATGCCTCAGTTGCAATCTTGGGCACCATTCCTCATTTGAAGAGCCTGATGCTGTCCGGCAAGCAGCTAGATTCTCGCGCCCTCAAGGATATTACATCGATGAGCGAACTCGAGTCACTTGGCCTTAAGGGAATAAAAGTGGGAGTGGAAGAAGCGCGTTTGCTCAATAAACTTCCGAGGTTTTTTGCGTTGAAGACTACCTCCGGAGTGATTACTAAAGAAGGATATGCAGAGCTTGCTAAGAACCCCCGATTCATATCGTTGTTCTTCGACAACTGTGGAATGGACGATCAAGAAGTGCGGTACATCTCTCAACTGACGCAACTCCAGCAACTCTTTTTCAATGAGGTCAGATTCACCACCACAGACGTGACACCGTTGCACAAGCTAAAGCGACTTGTGAGCAGCTGGTTGGAAGGTTGTTCCGGCGTAACTCCTGCAGAAGTAAAGAGGGAGCTACCGCCAAAATGTAAATTTACCGGACTCGGCTGAGCGAGGTGCAATATAATACGCTCTGCTTTTCTTCGGTTTGGGCTTGAGGCCACCGTGCTCTAAGTGTAGAGAACTTCTTGAGGTGCTAGTTATGTCATTAAGACCGGAAATATCAGGTTTCGATATAACAAAATTGGAAACTTTGTTTGGGTGCAAAGATGACGCGGTGCTGTCTCGGTTGGAGCAACATTATCTTGAGTTCTGGGGTTTTGATGATGAAGATGGAGACGCCGAGGATAAAAGCAGTATTGCTGGCGGTCTCGATTACGTTCGCAAAATCGTTAATGGTGAGCTAAAGCCCACCGGCAATGGGAATGGTGCGGCATCAGTATCCCTCACGGATGAGCACAGTGATTTTATCAATGCGATCGTTGCGATGGCGTTCTTCGAGCACGAGCATGTGCCAACAGATTCGAATTACTGGAAGAGTTACTTCATCGATTATGCGTTGGGTATTGAAGAGACTCTCCCTGATGACATAGTCGCAAACGATCGCGATACCATTAAATCCCTTCTCGGCTTTCTGCTAGGTCGGCCGTTGTTCGGCACAAATATGGAATCTGATTGGACCACGTATGGGTATCTGACGAAAACGGAAGTGAAGAAGCTATTGAGCTTTTTCGAGAAGTATCCACAATTGGAGCAGGACGAAGAGGCGTTTGGCGCTGATCTGAAAGGTTGGCTGCAACTCATTGCTGACAACGACAAAGACCTTTGGTTCTTCTCTCAATGACATTTGTGTCTGTTTGCTAATGAGCCAACTGGAGGCATTTTCTACACCCCTGACGGCGTGGAATTGACATGGACTTGCGCTCTCCGACAATTGTCGGTAGGATTAACATCAATGCGACATTAGATCTGCTGGATAGAGTGCTTGGCTTCGAACCATGAGGTCGTAGTTTCGAGTAGTACAGGGCGTGGCATATAAAGAACCGCTGTCGAGAATGCGCGTTCCGTTTCGGATAACCATGGACGGAAAGCATTGAAACTTGGGAAGTCAGCAGGCTAGCAATGCAACAAAGGATTAGCGAACTCTTTACGTAGATTCGGGCTTTAACGTGTACTATCGAAGGCAATTAGTAGTACTAATCTTCGAACATGATGGTAATTTCAAAGCGATTACTGCCCACCTTAATCCTTCTTGGACTTGTTTCGTTGCGCCCGACGCTAGCCCAGGCGGGTGATACCGGTGCGCAATACTTCGAGGCACATAACGCACAATCGCAGCAACAGCTCGCAGCCGAAACTCAATCAAGCTTCGCTACTGCCGAAAATGCATCCACTGACGAATCCGTTACCGATGCACACCATCCGCCCGTAATGCAATTGTTCGAGGCTTCCGCGAATAGTTCTGGAAGGCAGGATTCAGTTGTTTCAGATGCCGGTTCTAAATCTGATGACCAAGCCGATTACGGTGCTCCAGAGGCAAAATATGTGCAGAACCAGAGCGACTATGGCAGTTCAAATACCTCAAACGCCCAGTCTACAGATGTAGTATCAGACCAGGCTGAGCGACGCACGTTCGTCGCGGCGAACGACCCGGCACCATCTCCGCAACAGGCACCATCATCCCAACAATCCGCGCAGTTGTCATCCGAACTCATCGATTTTTGCAAGAATTGGCAGCTTGCCGATCTGACAGAGTTCGAGCGTTTGCGAACCCTGGCAAAGTCCAGCGGGCACACGCCGGAGGACTCGATCAACTATCTGATGGCCAGACAGCTGTTTCTTGAAAATGTAATGGCTGTGAACTTTGACCTGCAGACGTCTATCAGCTCGGTTGTTCAACAGACTGCCGCGACCGAGGAGCTTAACGCGACGATGGTTTATCATCGCGACAAAGCGATTAGATACAACACGTATGCCAACTTTGTCGCTGGTGGAATCACCGGCATACTCTCCGGCAGCTTCGATATGGCGAAACTTCCGGAGGTGAACCCGAACACGTTGGACATCGTTGAGGGCGCCGCTCAGAGTGGTTTGTCTGCATGGGCGCTGAAGCAGTTGAGGTCTGAGTACGAGGCAATTCAGGGTGTACCGAACGTGCTCGCTGCACTGATCTTCAATACTCCGGACAAGCCGGACTTTCCCGATTCGGTATGGACCTTTCTCAACTCTGTTCCCCAGAACTCACAAACCGGCAAGACCAGGCGAGAGGAAATGGTGTCGCGCTGGCTCGCTCATAAGTTCTGTTTGATCCATGGAGGTCATCGCTCCAACCACAATAAGCGTGCAAGACAGATAAGCGGTACCTCGACGGACACGCGGCTTTCTATTGATGTAATGGAAGATCGCGTGGCTATGCTTGAGGATCTCCGCAGCACCCTCATGGAGATGAATGTACCGCTCGGCACGTTCGTGCGATACATTCGCGGACTTTGATAAACTGATTGTTAGCGATTGTTAATTCGGTCTGAATACTGAGAGCGTGCTGAATCAGCGAAAACGAGGCGGAACAGCAGCGCGCTGAAAAAATTTCATGGTTCGATTCTCAGGCATCTGACACTCGGACAAGCACCAATCGCACAGGGAATGTAGTCAATGAGTTACGAGCAAACGGCGATTGTGAATTGACTAAACGCAGTACTGAGACGGTTTCGATTGAATGCTGGTGCGTTTTACCAAACTCATACAATGATTGTCGTTTATTTTCATAGACCCGGTTCTAGGGTCGTGGTAATGTGTGCAAGTTCTTTTCTCTAACCCCCAAACTGCAGTAATGTGGGACTGGGTTATCTCCGGTTAATTGCTTGTTTTGCTCCAAAGCGCTCGTTCGCTTAGTGATACTGAATATAGTGATTGGAACATTCGTGTTCCTTTCTTCATGCGGTAAGGATTCGGGGCCCACGAAGTGTGAACAGCTTCAAATGGGACAAGGCGCCAACGCTCTTTCAGTCGGATACATCCTGCCGGAGAAGGGACTGTTTGGTGCCGGGGACGAATCTACGCTGGTTGTCTACCTCCATGGGCTCGGTGCTGCGTGGCAACAGCCATTCATGCTTCCGAAGCGGCACACATATGCCTCGACCGCCAGTCATGTTAAACCGAATGTTGTTTTTATGTCGCCGCAATATGCGACCCTGACTAAATGTCTGGACACGACCTCTATGGCAAATATTACCAGCGCTATCGAGAAGATTCGCGAGAAACAGCCATTCAAGAAGATCGTTTTATCTGGTTGTTCTATGGGTGCGGCAGCTGCGCTTAGCTACGCTACTCAAGCGCCTCCCGAGATTCGCAGGCAAATCGTCGGCGTCATTGCTATGTATCCTGCCGGCGATCTAGTTGAGTTTCACGACATGACTGCCACTGCGCTCGTCAGGTCCGCCCTCGAGACCTGCTTCGGGGGCTCTC
>CAYTDR010000161.1:0-2507 GCA_964436185.1 uncultured Candidatus Obscuribacterales bacterium
ACACTCGCCTTCTCTGAACTGTTTTGTATAAGTTTCGCTGCGGACCTAGTCGTCGAGGTATCCGACCAGTTTGTTCGACCAGGCAGGTTGTCGCAGTTTTCTAAAGGCCTTGTGCTCGATCTGGCGTACACGCTCGCGAGTGATGTTGAAGAGTCTTCCGACTTCTTCAAGCGTTCTCTGCCTGCCGTCTTCCAGTCCGTAACGCAAATGCATGATATCTCGTTCTCTGGGTGTCAGTTGAGAAAGCATGCGTCCGATATCTTGTCTGAGGAGCTCCTCTTCTGTAGTCGAGTCTGGTCGAGCCGATTCGCTGTCTTCTATCAAGTCGCCTAGATAAGTCTCCTCATCACGATTGAGAGGCATCTCCATCGAGACCGGCTCTCGGTCGGCTGTAAGAATCTCTTGTATTTTATTGATCGGCAAGTCCATTGCCAACGACAGCTCTTCTTCGTTCGGCTTGCGGCCTAGTTCTTGAGCCAATCGAGCGCTGGTCTTCTTGAGCTTATTGATCGATTCCACCATGTGTACTGGCACGCGGATGGTTCTGGACTTGTCAGCCAAGCCGCGACTGATCGCCTGTCGTATCCACCAGGTCGCATACGTGCTGAATTTGAATCCTTTCGTATGATCGAATTTTTCTGCGGCACGGATCAAACCGAGATTACCTTCTTGAATCAAATCTTGAAAAGGCAGTCCACGATTGACATATTTCTTCGCGATAGAGATGACGAGCCTCAAATTGGCTTGAATCAATTTTTTCTTGGCATCCAGATCACCCTTAGCAATCCTGCGTGCCAACTCAATTTCCTCATCCGGTTTTATCATGCGCACGCGACCGATTTCGCGCAGATACAGTCTCACCGAATCTTCCGTGAAGCCGTCTCCCTTCTTCTTGCTGCCGCGCTTTGAGGGAACATCCTCGAGATCTAAATCCTCTTCTTCAGAGAAGTCGATCTCGGACCATTCATCGGTAATTTCATCTGTGGTGCCAGAACTCACTTGTCAGCTCCATGGTAGTTGAGTAAGAGTGTTTCCACTCTCTATGTCGTATTTACCCATTTCCCCCACTGCTCTAGCGGATGGGAAAGGATTTAACTTTTGTAAATTAAAGTCTTATTGATAGAGGTAGATAGATAGGGAGATAGGAGACGCTATAAACGAAATGAGTCGTGACGTAGTAAGCTCTTAAGAGTCCGCCAAACCAACTTAAAGAACACTTGGCCAGGACGGGCAATTTTATCAATCGATCTGAGCTGGCGTCAGTTTTGCTGCCGGTTTCTAGGGAAAAAGGCGAGTGACTGGTGAATGTTTGAAGGCAACCTTCAAGATATAAGCTTACCGGGGCTTCTACAGCTTCTTGCCGGAGAATCTTCCAAGAGCTATCGTCTGAAGATTCGTAAAGGCGGCCAGGTAGGCGACATGCTCATCTGTGAAGGTGAGCTTTTGGCAGCTACCTATGGAATCCTTGAAGGTCTCGATGCGCTTTCAGAGTTTCTCAACTGGAGCGAAGGGGATTTTGCCATTGAGCGTGTGCCCAGTCGGTTTAAAGAGACAACCGGATTGAACATCAAGCTCAAGCTTGATCAACCGGGTAGCTTTACCGACCAGTGCGCTTTTTTGCAGGAGTCCTCAGTCGGTTTGAACACTGAGATAGTACCGTCCACGAACTTCGGTACGGCTGAATGGCAAAAGGCTCTTACAGTCCAACCGTTAAAGAAAGAAGACTATGCGGTACTCGGCTGGATTACTGATGGTCGCACCATGCGCCAGGCGATGCGAGAGTTCAATTTCGACTTGATAACTTCCATCGGAATTCTTTACAGGCTTTTGATCACTCGTTCCGTAGAAATTGTCAGGGCCACCTATCGACTGGAAGGTGCCTCGGATAGCGACGATCTGCATGAAAAGGCGCAAGGAGAGCTGGCTAAATACTCTCAGCAAGCCATTCCAGGAAAGGTGGAATATAAAGCGATAGATATCGCGAGCGGGGAGACAAGACCACTTAGATCAGCTTCCGGAAGCAGCGAGAAGTCGGCGGCCGGTTCGACTGCGGAGAAACCTGTGTTTGCCGATGTTACGGCCAAGCGGGCGGAGTCCAAGAAGACAGGCGAGACCGAGGTTCCTGCTGCGAAGTCTGCAAAAAGACCGACAGAGACTCAAGATCTTCCTGCCATGGACTTGGAGACGGCTGCGGCTGTGAAGGACGAAGCTTCATCCGTAGCGAAAAAACAGATAATCGAGGTATCGGATGTGGTGATGCCCTCGCCAATCAAGCCGGTTGGCGAGTTTGACGAGCGCCGAACCGATCCTTTGCCGCTGGTTTCGATCGACATCGAACGGTTTCTAAACAGTCGTTTCTCGCTCAGCAAGATAGGTTCACTCGCCCTTGCCAATCCCGAGCTCGACGAGCTTCTACGCAAGGTGCTTCTGGATGTTGAGTCAGAACGGGCTCTTCTGCTCGTGCTTACTGACACTAGCTGCTCTGATGCGACCGTTCTCGAGACATA
>CAYTDR010000161.1:2517-11351 GCA_964436185.1 uncultured Candidatus Obscuribacterales bacterium
TACTGTCTCGACCGGGGATATATCGAACATAGCGATCCGGTCATCGGTCTGACCGTAGATCTGCTCCTCGACAAAATCGAGCTGGAGCAGTATCTTTTGCAGCGACGGAGAATCACAGGCGATCAACTGCGAGATCTATCTCAGATTGCCAGCAGACAAGGAATTCCTGTTGTCAGGCTACTCGTAGCGACGGGTTTTGTTCTGCCGGATGATATGGATAGACTTCTGCAGGAGCAAAAGCGCTTTGCGAGATAAGGACCAGATTAACAAGTCGTGGTATATTTTCTCACCCTGTGCTCACAACACTTTTGCCAAATTCAAGGTTTCGATTAGGAGGAAAAGATGACTCATAAGTACAATCTGCGCGAAAAAAACAAGCGCCGGAGAGCGAAAGAACGCCGCAAGCAAGATCGCGTTCGTGAGGCGATTGCCGCAGCAGCAGCAAATCCCAAGAAGCGCGTAAGAGAAGAAGTAAAAGAAAAAGAAGAAGTCACGCAATCTGCTTAAAAGCAGTGGCCTTCGCGAGCTTGCCGGTGGAGCGCACATGCCTCTATGCAGCCAACCAAGCTCTTCTGTTTAGATTATGAGCGCTGCGACAATTCGTTCAGACATAGTCTCTTGGCAATCCGGGCACTCCGCACCTGCCAAGATGTAGTTTTGGGCGAAACAGTAGTTTGTAACGATGTATAAAACTAAAAAGTAGTATCGAAAAGGTGACGGCGGACTTTGCCAAACTCAACCGATAATCCTGGGAAAAAGCCCAGACGGATTATGTCAGGTATGCGACCCACGGGTCGACTGCATCTAGGCCATTATCTAGGGGTTCTGGTCAACTGGGTCCGTTATCAAAGCGATTACGAAAGTTACTTCTCGATTGTCGACTGGCATGCGCTGACAACCAAGTATCAGAACCCGGAAGTTATCGATGGCAACATCCGGGAGATAACGCTTGATTGGTTGGCAGCCGGAATCGATCCGGATGTCGCCACAATCTATGTGCAGTCTGCGATTCCGGAGATTGCTGAATTGCATCTGCTCCTTTCTATGATTACCCAGCAAAATTGGGTCGAGCGTGAGCCGACGCTCAAGGACATGGTTCGCATGCTGGCTGCCGATGAGTCGGAGGCGCGTGAGCGAGCCACTTACGGGCTTCTCGGCTATCCGGTGCTGATGAGCGCCGACATTCTTTCTTTCAAAGGACAATTGGTTCCGGTAGGAAAAGACCAGGAGTCACATCTGGAATTCGCCCGCAATCTGGCACGCAAGTTCAATCATCTCTATAAAGTCGATTGCTTTCCTGAGCCCAAGCCTGAATTTACGGCGGCAGCGCTAGTCAAAGGTATCGATGGGCGTAAGATGGGCAAGTCTTTCGACAACGATATCAAGCTTGCTGATACCGATGAAGATACCACGAAGCAGGTGATGAAAATGGTCACCGATCGTACGCGCATCGCCAAGAGCGACCCGGGGCACACGGATCTCTGCGAGGTCCCCTGGCCGATGTATTTGACAGTCGCGCCTGAAACTCGAGAGACAGTGAGAGAGGAGTGCGAAAGCGCTCAGATTGGCTGTGTAGGCTGTAAGAAGCGGCTAGCTGAGCTGGTCAACGAGTATCTGCGTCCCATTCGCGAAAGACGGAAGGAGTTCGCTCGCGATCCGGATCGTCTGGAGACTATTCTTGCTCACGGCAACAAGAAGGCGCGCAAGCGAGCCAAGGAGACTCTTACCGAGGTGAGGGAGATCATGGGACTGAGCAACTGGAACCGGGACTAATTTGCATCTCCATTCAATTCACCACTGGTTGAAGAGACTCGAAGTATGGATAGCGGTGTTGTTTTCCGCAGCAATCTTCCTCCCTATAACAGTGGCGTGGGTGGTGCTAATTGCCGGTTTAGTCGTCTGGGTTACTTCCGGTATTACCGAGCTGTTTTTGTCTGGCACGCACTCGGTTGCTGGAAAAGAATCAGATGATACCGAGGGCGATGCTGACACTTTGTCCGTGTCGTCAGACCACGGCGCTAAACCAGGTCTCATTGCAAAGCTGAAGCAACTTTCGACTGTCCGCGTCTTCTTGACTGCTCCATTCAGCCTGCCGCTATTTTTGCTGGCGCTTGCCGTCTTTCTGTCAGGCGCAGTTAAGGGCGGACCGTCCGAGGCTGTCTCTTCGCTCATGACTATGAGGACATTCGTCGTCTACTTCTGGGCACTCTCTGTTTTTCAGCGCTACGAGGCGGCCAGGACGAATGCCCTTTGCACTCTGATTGTGGCGGGAGCAATAGCCGGTTTGACCGGTGCGATACAGCAACTCTTCGACATCAATTTCACAAAGTACGATTACCTGCAGGCTACCGGGTTCGTCTCGGATCCGATGGCCTACGCCGGACAAATGGAAATTTCTGCCTCCTTGTGTCTGGCGTTCTTGCTCTCGATGCGCTTCAGGTTCCTGCAGAACTGGCTCCGGCGACCGATTGTATTCATCCCTCTTGCCTTGTTAAACCTGTCCGGTGTCGTATTCGGTGCAGAACGCAGCGCCTGGGTCGGCTTCACAACTGCAGCAATGGTCATGGCTGGCTGCTTGCGGTGGCGCATCCTTGTAGCAATGGTTGTCCTTGTTCCGGTCCTGCTGGTCGGACTCTGGGCAACAGTCCCGGTGGTGCAGCAACGGGTCAACGATACAATTTTCAAAGGGCACATGGATAAAGGAATCTCGGCTCGGCTGGAAGTCTGGCGCATCGCTCAAAATACTTTTCTTGCCCATCCTATTTGTGGCGTGGGCATTCGCAGCTTTCCTCGCATACATATTCCAGGTACGACACCGAAAGACAAGCCGTTCGATCACGCTCACAACAACTTTCTGCATATCGCCACGACTACCGGCATAGTCGGATTGGCAGCTTATGCCTGGCTGTGCCTGCAGATGTTAGTGGTCTCCTTTCGAGCATTCATTCACTCGAAAAAGGTTGATCCGTCAATTGACGAAACTCGAGATGATAAGAGTGTTGCAAAAGGAATGCAGAGACTCGAACCAGCAATCTATCTTGGAGTGCTGGGTGGTGTGGTATCGCTTATGGTGGCGGGGTTGTTCGAATACAACTTCGGCACCGGCAATGTCAGGCTCTTCCAGTGGTTCGTACTGGCACTATTGCCGTCATATATAAAGCTTGGTCCATCTGCGAGAGCGAAACTGCCAGGCAGTGAGCAGACCCATGCAGATGATCGACATAGTCATTGACCACCAGGCGCCGGACGGTCCCATTTGCAAGCAGATCGCTAGAACATAAGCGAGGGGAAGCCTCACCAGCCAGTTGCTGAAGACCGTGATCCACATGGGAGTTTTAGTGTCGCCCGCGCCTTGCAGCGCTCCGCCCAGAATCATTCCCATAGCCAGGAAAGGCTCGGAAATCGCGTTGATTTGCAGATAGTTGATGACATGAACCATAGTTTGTTTGTCATCGCTCATCAAGTCAGCGATCGGTGCGGCAAGGAGAAATATGACCAGGGAAAGAGCGGTAAGCATGCCTATGCCTATCCAGGCAACTTTCCAGCCGGCAGCATATGCCCTCTCGATCTCGCGGGCGCCTAGATTCTGACCGACGATGGCGGCCACCGCCATGGACAGCGCCATTACCGGCATAAACAATAGTCCCTCTACTCTCATGCCAATCGTCCAGGCGGCCAACGCCTCAGTTGGAGCGGGACACATAGCCAGAATGAAGAAGAGTCCGAACACGCTCAGCGACCATGACATTCTCTGCATGGCGCTGGGAATCCCGATTGTGGCGATCTTGACGATCATGCTAGAGATGACGGGGAAGATATAACGCAGGCTCTCGGATAAAGGCGATCGAACGATTCGCACAAGTGCGATGATTGAACCGACACCAGCGGCGGTGAGTGAGGAGTATGCAATTCCGTGAATACCCAGGTGAGGAATGCCCAGAATACCGGCTGGCCAGTTGTATACGACGGTCAGGTAGTCACCGGTTATCTGAACCACTGCCATACTGCACACAATCAAAAGAGGAGTTTTCGCATCGCCTATGGCTCGGAAGGAACAGTTGCCAATGCAGATGATGCTGAAAGGAAGTGCATAGAAGGAGAACAAGCGGAGATAGCCGGTCCCGAGGGTGCGCACCTCGGGTGAATCAATCACCATGCTGATGACATAAGGGCTGATTATTTGTGCCAGCACCACTAGAACGATCCCCAGGGCGATGCCGAAAGTTAGTGACTGTCCTGCATATCTGTTGGCTTCATCTCGATCGCCGGCACCCCAATTTCGCGCCACCAGGGCTGTTGTGCCCGTTCCCGTGGCCATAATGAAGAGGGTGAACATGAACATAATCTGTTCAGCCACACCCACGGCTGCTTGCGCCGGTGAGCCTAACCTTCCGGCAACGAAAAGGTCGGTCATGCCGACCAGGGAATAGGAAATGGTTGTTATTAAGAGCGGCCAGGACATCGTCCAGATCGCTTTCCAGAGGCTTCCTCCGACCAGGGAGGCTTCCTTGCCAGTCTGTTCCTGCGTTTCGGAAGACGCAAGTCCAGTGGTTTTTCCTTCTCCCTCGCTCATACGGACTTGATTACCAATTTTTGCTCAGAGTTTCGGTGTGCAGAATACGATGATGACTGGAGCCTGCAGTCGTCTACTCTTCTGTCAAACAAAGCAGTAGAACCGTGTCAAAAGCTGAACCGTTATTGCCGACAACATAGATTATGCACCAATGGACTCACTAATCGACGCTGTGATGATTCAACAAGTTTCTATGGGAACTGAAGTGGCAGACTAGTCGATCGTTCGCCGTTCACTTCTTCCGAGATTGATATTGCCGGTTTAGCCAAAGTTTTCGCAGAAAATTTGTCTGAGAATTATCTTATTGACTGAAGACGCTGGGATAATTTGCTTGCCGTCTATTGCCATCAATCTACTCCGCATGGATTTTGGCTGAAACGACGCCTTGGCTGACTTTCATGCCGGAGAATGAGTTCCAGGCAATTGCTGTCACGTCCATCTCCGTCCTGTGGTCACTTTACCCCATCGGCACTTCGGGACTTTCGTCTGCACCAATCCGGGCGCCGCAGCCCGTCTATGTTTCGAGCCTATCGGCGCGAACGAAACAGGCGAATCCCTGTCAAACTGCGTGAATATATGAGGCTCGCGCCCTTCTATGATTGAGCGTCTTTTGTTATAACTTACAGCAGTATTGTCATGACGTTCGCACGGTAGCAGGAGTTTAGACAGTGAAACTGCACAGCAGAATTTATGGTTGGAAGTATGTATGGATGGAGTTCGCTGACGAATTCAATGCTTCGGTGGACGATCCGAACCCGGACTCCAGCCACACGGAGATGAGTATCCTCGTTCCCCTGGCGAATACGAACTGGACTCTCGAGTACCGAATGCTACCGGGTACCAAAGGGGGACACGATCAGACGACGGTACACACGTCATACACGCCAAGAGGCGGTTTCCAGTTCGCGATTCATCCCCAGAAATGGTTGGATGGTTTCAAAAAGCTCGCTGGTATGCAAGACATCATCGTCGGTCATGAGGATTTCGATAAGCAGTTCGTCATCAAAGGCAATGACGAAGCGCTGGTTAAGAAACTCTTCGAGGACCCCGCGGTAATCGAAATTCTTCTCGACGAGCCGACCGTTCAACTCTGGGCCCATTGCGAGAACACTGATTCGGCACCCTCGTCGCGAGCGCTACACAAAGGTCAAAACCAGCTCTCCTTGCGCGTACAGGGCGCAGTAGACGATTTCGAGCGGATGAAAGCCATATACAAGCTCAAGCACCGAATCCTGGACAGACTGGTACATATCGGAGTTGCCGAAGCTAAGTAGCTGAAGAAGTTCAGCGCTCACTATTCGTGGTGGCAACCTTCGGGGGCTGCTCTGACGCGGTCGTGCTCAGGGATTCATTGTCCGCTCGAGATTGCGCAGAGCATTTGTAAGTTTGTCTTTCTCCAGTAGAGCACTTAGTTTCTTGATCGAGCCGTTTACGTCTGCTTCTGATTCAATGAGCGTCGATGTCACGCATTGGAAGGACGACAGGTCGGAGTGCGAAGCCAGCCGATGTGCAAGTGATACTACCAGTGAGGCGCAGCCTTTGTTCACCAGGTTCTCGATGGAGTGAGCGATGAAGCTATGGTGGTTTTTCTCCGCAAGCCCAGCCAGAAGTCGTGCGAGCGTACTCTCATCACCGTGCATAGAGACTCTAAAAATGATGTTCGAGATCATGGAGTACTGGTTCTGCACTACCAATTCGTTCAGCCACATTTCCACGAACTCGCTGTTGGAGAGCTGAAACAGATCGCGCATGTTGCTATCAACTTCTCCTTTAGTCTCTAGCTCAGAGAGCAGTTCCAGCATCGAGAATAGTCTGCGCGCCTCCTTGCTGCCGGACTGGAGCAGAAGTGAGTAGTTAGGCGATTCAAGCTCAGCGGATTCGAGCATTGTTGAATATTGATCCAGCCTGGTGACAGAGTCTTGAATTGTTCCTCTGCCGGCCGAAACCAGTCGATCATTGTCATGACGATCGAGATGAATGTTGGCGAGAAGTGATCTGCCGAATCGTTCCTTCAGGTTATCCGAGACGATCGATAGAACATGCATGTCTCCTTTTCTGAACAGAATCGAGACTATGGCAATGAGACTGTGATTCTGCTCCAGCAGCTCGAGCCTGGCAATCAAGCTCGTGATCAACGGAAGCTTTTGTTGCAAAACCAACTGCTCGACAAGAGTCGTGAGCGTGCGATTACTTTCAGACGGATCGTTGAGAAAGTACTGACAAAATGCATCGATCACGGTGTGCTCGTCAATTGTATCTGCGGCGTTGACGATGGCATGAATAGCGGAGAACTCTGTCTCGCTTGATAGTCTGCACGCGATGCGAAAACACTCGTCCATATCCGACTTGGTTGCCAGATTGTTGAACGCCTCGGCAATTACCAGCAGAAGTTGAATAAGTTGGCTGACCGGTGCTTGATCCTTCGCTGCATAAATAGTTTGTTCCAACTCTTCCGTTGTAATCTCTCCCAGCCCTTGCAGCATGGCGAGAGCTTCCAGCGGGGTCTCGAGAACGATCAACGCGGCACCGCAGATCAACGCGGTCCTGGCCTGCTCAACCAATTCGCATTGATCAAATACGTGGGAAAGTGACTGGTATGTCAGTCGCGCCAATATCGGCTCTCCATTTCTTCTTTGCAGGCGCGCCAACTGGAAGAATAGGCTCGCATTCTTTTCATCTAGTTGCATGGAATGTGTTTGAGTCAGATGGACAAGAAGCGTCAGCGCTGCTTCCAAGAGTGTCGTTGTTCTCTGGCGGAGAAACTCTTCCAAATCCAGAGAAGAGTCTTTCAGGCAGTGCGCGGCTGGTTGCGGATCTTTAATATGGAACAAAACTAGCATGTCGAACGCCGCTCTGGGCAGGAGAAAGAATTGATCCGACAACTCTCGATCGACTATTGCCGCCAGGTCATCCATGAGAAGCCAATTCTTCTCGATTACATCAATTGACTCAGCTGATTTGCCATCGGCGAAACGAGCCGTAGCAAGCAAGAAAGCCACCCTTCCTTGATGTTGAGCCAGCCTGCTGTCAATACCGCACCTGGTGAGCAGCAGCAGGAAATAGTTCGCCGCAAACGTTGGACTTCCCGAGGCACAATGACTATATCCCAGTCCCAGGAGCGAACGTAAGTAGTAGCGAAGATTGTATTGATTTTCCAGTCGCTGACCCTGGTCAAGGTGTTTATAAACGGCCCCATATTTGTCGATTGAACTCTCGTAGTCACCTTTCTCGAAAGAGGCGTCAGCCGACCGCAAACTGCTTTCCATCCAGGTTATTGGACTAATCAGGCAGTGGAAGGTCGTCAAGCTCCCGGCAAGCCGCGCAATAAATGAACCCTGTCTTGAATCTTTTGAACGTCTGGATTCCGAACCTCGCTCAAACACGAGATCTCGTCTAACCACCAGGGGCTGCTTGCCGGACTCGGAGACGGTCGGCTTGTCGATCTGAGGGGTGTCACCGAGTTTGATGTCAGGTAAAAGTCCTAACGTTTCATTCGTGGCATCCAGAGCCGGAGTTGATTCTGCGCCTGACCAGAGCATCCTGAAAAGAAGTGCGGCATGATGTTGAATTCTTTCTTCCGCGTGGTCCGCTAATGCTCGGAATAGTTGAGAAGATTCCGGAGCCGCAAGATCACGTCGCCTGAAGAGCAAACATTCCTGACCGAAGCTAAACTTTTCGTACAGAGAAGGATCTAATGCTATCGCCAGCAGTGACATGTAGATCAGCCAAGACGAGAAATTATCGATATTGTCGTCGAAATGATCTTCTGTTCGCCCTGGATGTTGATAGTTCGGGTGACCAAGCTCTAGCGACTTTCTGCCGCCCAATTCCGGCACAAAAAAACCATCATAGTCGACCAATTGCATTCCGCTTCTGGTGACCATGATATTGCCATGTTGTAAGTCACCATGAGCGATACCAGCTTGCCTGAGAGCCAGAATCATTTTACGAAATGATTCAATTAGACCTTCAACTTTTTTACGATCCTTGTAGTTCTCGGCCAGATATCGATCGAGCGTCTGTCCGTCTACCCAGCGCATTTTTACGCAGGGATACCATTCGCCCGCTACCTTGATTCCTTCAGTCAAATAGTGGAATTCGACTGTATTTTCGAGAGGGTCGACATTGATAGACTCGCTTATCCAGCGATACCGATCCTGGTGATCTCGTAACTGGCTGAGAAAACATCGCACGGCCCAACAGTTTGAGCCATTGGTAATTTTGTAGACGTTTGCGAAGGCACCGGATATTGCTTTCGGCA